>JADJGJ010000006.1 GCA_016708105.1 Crocinitomicaceae bacterium | reverse complement strand
TTCTACTTCTTCAGCCCCGGCAACATTTGACTTCAAGATGTTATGTTTTAGGTAAAACAAAATCAGCATGTGCAGATGCGCTACCATCAGTGCGTGAACATTTTACCAGTTTGTGCATCTGTTGCAAACAAACTAATTTTTCAGGTGAGAACTTGGCAAAGCACCCCACTCATTACCGGGCGCAATCTATCATTTCCGGTTGCAAACACTTCGCTTCTTTTCAATTGCTTTGCAATCAATCTACCTTTTACCAACAGTTGGCCGCATTTTTCAATTCGGGTGATTTTGGAAAGTCATCTCCGTTTTGCCCAACTAGTTTATATTTTCCGTAGTCTGATGAAATTTCAATTCCAAACGTAGCGGTCATCAAAACGCTGCGGGCTGATCAGAGAAATTTTTCAATGTATCAATCAATAGTTTTATGGGGAACAGCAATTTTACCATCTTGTTTAGCTTCACTAGGGTCTACGGTTGTTTTCATCGTGTTCTCCATATCTGATGCAGATATCGTAAGTCTCCTTGCTCAGTTCAAACAAGAAATTGTCAAGAATAGGCAATGAATTAGTGCTACTTATGTTCGTCATTACGCCTGTAAATTTTGGCAATGCAGAACTTGAGATAATGTGAACGTTAGTGATATCTTTTTTTTTTTGAAAGACAAATATACTTCTTTGATAAGACGGTCGCCTCAGTCACCTGCACACTGGTATTTATCAACATGAAAAATAATCTGTTCAAAACTCTATTAAAGCCTGTGTTTATAAAGTTTTGAAGAAAAGGATCTCTTTGAAGAAAGTTTATGCTGTTAAAAACTTTTTTTCAGGCTGACAAAAAGAAGTAATTTTCTACAAACCCACTAACCTTGAAACGGAGTAAAACCGGCTTAGCATTAATTTTATTGCTGCTCTCCAGCTGAGTAACTTTGGTCGCGCCTCAGATTTATAGCGAACAGATGAGGCTCAAGCTCATTTTGCTGAACTTGAACAGCTGAATGAACAATTGCGCAGTGATCCACGGCATTTCACTGAAGGATATAATCAGTTACTGAAAATTTCAACGGCAAAGTGATAGTGCTTTACCGAGTTTTTTACGTTCTACAAGGGTCATATCATTTTATCTGAGTGCAAAGACAGTGCAGTGGCAGTATTATTTTGATCAGCTGCTTTGATTGGTGAATCAGATTGCAATAAGCCGCATTGAAATCACTCGCAAAAGTGAGACGTGTCTTTGTGATGAATATGAAAAATCAGCCCTGAACTGGCAAGACAAATGGAAGAAATTTTTAAGTTGTCGTTGATTAGAAACAACCATCAACATGATATATAGTTTGAATGGTCTTGACTTTTCTATAGCCGTACGGAGGAAGCAGCGGAGAAAGTCTGCTTTGTCACACCTGGCTTTATCAGCTTTCTCAATCCGGCAATCCTAAATTTGGAGAGGCATTTCAGCTCAATAATCTCGGTCTGCTTAAGCTGGAGTCTGGCTTTCGAAAGATTCGGCTTACACCGACTTAAGGAGAGGGTTGGAGTATTTCTAAAGACTTGAAAATGATACATTGGAATGTCACCCGCGTGAAAATCTGGATATTATTACATGGAGCATGACTCATTCCCCCGCTAAGGTGGAGGCAGAGTTTTATTATTGTTTAAAATTGGAGAAGATCGTGGATTCAGGATTTGGAGTTGTCTTCTCTTACTAATCTAGCTGGGCTTGCTTCGAAGCCAAAGAAAATTATTTCAGAGCAGATTTCATACCAACAAGCACTCATCATTGCTAAAGCTAAACGGATGTTCATGCTGTTTCTCCTATCTATTTAGGCAAAGTTCAGGTCTACACTGAGCAACAACGTTTGAGAGTGAGGCTCTTTCTCTGCTTGATTCAAGCCTGGCGTATGCTGAGCTTTCTTCTCACTCCAATATCAGACTTGCTTATATTTACAACTGAAATCTTCATTGTATGAGGCAATGGGTAATACGCAGTTGGCATTTGATTTCCGAGTAAAGATTTTAAATCTCTCCAAGATTCAGTTGAAGAAACGCGCTATTACCGGGGAAAGAGAAGAAATGCAACTTCAATTTAATTCTTAAAAAGAGAAATCAGCAACTGAGAGAACGCAACAAATTAGTATTGCAACTCAAACAACAAGAACTGGATATGGCGCAGTTCAGGCAACGTTTATTTTTTATAATTGCTGTGTTTGTTTTGATTTTGTCTGCTATTCTCATTTACTATTATCGGCAGAAACAAAAAAGTGAACGAGAATTTTCTCATACCATCGTCAATAAATTGGAAGAGGAGAGAGGACGCATTGCTCGCGATTTGCATGATGGTATTGGACAAAGTTTGATCATACTTAAAATAAAGTCAACAAAGGAACTGACAGTAATGAATGATCACTCACAAATTGATCAAAACTTTAGTGATTTGATTGAAGAAATTCCGCGCTTATATCTAGATCATTGATTCCGCCTGAACTCAAACGGCTGGGTTTAAAAAGCCATTGAAAACAGATTGACTGAAGTTGAAATACCTCTGATTATTTATCACCACTGAGTTGAAGATTTGGATAAATTGCAAACTGAACTCGCATCAAAGTTTGCGTATTTATAGAATAATTGTGGAATTAACCACTAATACAATCAAACATTCAGAGGTAACTCAGCTTAAAATTGAAGCCATTCTGGATGATAATGAGCTTTACCATAATTTATCAAGATAATGGTAAAGGATTTGATAAAGAAAAATGGAAATCAAGTGATTCTTCTGTTGGATTAAGAAGTATACAACAAAATTTTGAATTACCTCCATGGAACAATTAAATTTGGAAAGCCTAAAAAGGTTTTAAAGCAGTAATGAAAAAATAGAATTAAAATAGCATTTTGGTTAGACTGTTGCTTGTAGATGATCACCTGATTTTTCGTAAAGGTCTTGCTGCTTGATCAGCGATTCCATTCAGACTGTGAAATTTTGAAGCGGTAGATGGGAATGCAGCTTTACAAATACGCTGTCTGAAAATGTGTTGATATTGGTGTTTTGGATATTGATATGCCTGAAAAATCGGGAATTGATGTGCTTGATTTTATTCAAGAACAACAGCTTCAGGTAAAGCCTGTTATTCTCACCATGCACATTGATGAACTTTTTTAATGAAGCTTTTGATCGTGGTGCCAAAGGTTCTTATTCTCAAAGAAGATTCGTCTCTGGAAATCAGTGGACTGCATTGAAAATGTATTAAAAATCGATTTTGTCAGTAAAAACTTCTACATTTTTAGACAATCGCCGAAATTTTACTCAAAAATGGGAGCCATTCGTGAGGCTCTTTCTTCATTGACAAAAGCTGAATTGAATACGCCCAGATTGGTTTCTGAAACTAAAAGTTCAAAAGAAATTGCCGAATTACTTTTTGTGACTGAAAAATCAGAGAAAATTACCGAAGTCGTATCTGTAAAATTAAATCTCTACAGAGGAAGTAATACACTTCATAAATGGACAGTTTCAAACCGT
Organism: Crocinitomicaceae bacterium; assembly: GCA_016708105.1. Classification (NCBI taxonomy): domain Bacteria; kingdom Pseudomonadati; phylum Bacteroidota; class Flavobacteriia; order Flavobacteriales; family Crocinitomicaceae; species Crocinitomicaceae bacterium. The sequence goes on along the minus strand of JADJGJ010000006.1, from coordinate 18,050 downwards.
GACCTGATTAAGTGAGTTTGAAACGGGTGCAATAGGCAATAACAACAATTTGGTCAGGTTGTTATGAATAAAACTCAAAGTTTGGCTTGCTGAGGGATACCCTCAATTCATTTAAAACGGTTGGAACCGATTAAAACAGTCGTAAATTGGGCTAAGATTTTAGAATAAACGGTTGTTTAGTAGTTTTTTCAGCCGAAGTTTAGTTTGGAAATTCTTGGGTGGTTTGCAGTACCCACCTGAGGAAAGAACAGTTGGATAGCAAAAACCAAACTTGGAGAAAGGGCATTCTTGAATGCTCTTTGTTTGTTTTATCTTTTCGAATATAAATATTCTTGAGATGCTTTACTTCAGCTTGCAAATCCAGAATGGCGCGTGAGTTCACTTTCTTGAATGCAGAAACCGGCATGTCAGACGAGATGTAGTTGACAAATTTCCAAATTTCCAGAATTTTAGTTGCGTGCACTTCATAGGGTGAATAAAGTGGATTGGTACTACATAATTGAAAAACTCTGATTGTCTTCAAGTCTTTTATACAAAACCTTAAAAACAATTCCATCATCTTCGGTTATTACGATATATGGATAGCCGTCTTTATATTGTTCCAATTCTCAACATATTCAGCAATGACAAAACTTCCGTCTGATACCGGGGCATTGAATCTCCTTTGATTGGAAAGGTTCTGTACTTTCGTCTTTTAAGAAATGGCAGCTGAAATGTAGGCAATACACTGATGTATTCAGGATCAGCATAACCGGCAGTGTAACCTGCGCGTGCTTTTCTGAAATCAATTCAATGTTGTCATTATTGTCACGATCAACGGATGTTGCAATAATGCGTAAATGTTTTCCTTCAATGTCAACATCAATTCCGCGTTCTATTTTATCCCAGTCTTTTTCTGATATTCTGCTTTAAATCTCGCTTAACAAACTTGTCTAAAAGACATGTCATAATATGCTGATATTTTAATCAGTGTTTCAATGCTGGGCTCTGCTATTCCATTTTCATATCCACTGTATGTGGAACGCGTTAGTCCTAGTTCTGTGGCTATTTCTTCTTGCGATACGCCTCTGCGTTTACGCAATAATTTCAGATTATCTCCAATCATATCAAGATGAATTACTCGTCAAAGATATAAAAATATTCTGAAATATTAATCAACAAATTGAATTGGCTGAATGTAGAGGTGTTTAACGCCGGATACATCATGCTGAGAAAATATTTTAACTCGCCTGTTTGACGAGATAAATGTATATTCTTTATACCAACCTAAATCAAGAGTAGATTTCAGGCTGACCTGAATTTTTTTTGTACAAATTTTATTTTTTACCTCGCTGAAAATTCCCGGCCTGAAATAAAATTCTTCTTTCTCATTTTTTATGTGATTGAGTTCACCAAAAAATTCAGCCTCAGTTTTATTTGTTGGGTGATTAAAAAAATCAGAAGGTTTGTCAATGCGTCTTATTTTTCCTTTGCGAATAAAGATTATTCTATCTGCCCATTCCATAGCCTCAATACCGTTGTGGGTTACTAGAATTGCGCTCATGTTATTTTTCTCAAATAGCTGCGGACGTGCTGTTCAATTTTTTGTTTGTTTTGAAAATCAAGTTGATTAAATGGTTCATCGAGCAAAAGTAATTCGGGTTCATCGGCAAGCGCACGGGCAATGGCTAGTCGCTGTTGTTGACCACCTGAAAGGTCATCTGCTTTTAAATTGTGATACGTGTTGAGTCCGGTTAGTTTGAGTAAAGTATCTATACGAAGTATGCGATATGATTCATCAAATCGGCTTAGTTTTAGTCGCACATTTTCTTCTACTGTATGGTATTTATCTAAGGCAAAATCTTGATTGACGAGTTTGATTTCATGGTGCCCCGGAACTAATTTGTGCAAGGCGTCTTTCAGGTGTTGATCTTTGTAACGTATTTCACCTGATTGAACAGGCAGTAACCTGCGAGTGCTTTCATCAAGGTGGTTTTGCCGTCTCCGCTTGCTCCAAGTATTACTATGATTTCACCCGCAGTTAATGAAAAGCTGACCTTGTTGATTATTTTTTTGTTCCGTACGACAAGGTTAGATTTTTTACATTCAGAATTTCCATGTGATAAATTTACGTTTTACGATCATCAATAAATGTCCTTTTGATTTGAATTGATAAACAGGATGTGTTTGATAACCATCATCTTTTATTGGTGCAGTGTATACATAACTTAACTTGCTTTGATGCATGATTGTTTGCACCATGGTCTTTTTTTATACCTTAGTGGGTGTGATGGTTGTTTGTCAATGCCGCTATTGCTAACTCATATTGACATAATCAATAATAAGTCAGACATGAAAAAATTTACATTTCTCTTTGTTTCATTCATCATTTTGTTTAGCATTGTGGTTTATTTCACCTTTAGTATCTCTGAAAATTTATCTAAATATCATGATAAGAAAAGTGAAATATCCAAGGAGTTGAATTTTGAGAATCGCCTAATGAATGCCTGGGAGTGGGTGCCTTTAATACTATTGGGCAAGAAAAGGTAGAGACGTGGAGAGCTCTTGAAATATCAGCGTCATATTATTACAAGAAAAGCGTGTATTTACGGTTATATTTTAGGTGGCGTAGTTTTATTGTTTACTTGTGCTAATTTGCTTTATTACCGCAAGCGTGATCACAAACTTCAGATATATGGTTTAGTGATGGTTTTCTCAGCGCTCTCATTTTTATATCTTGGTTTACAATCTCCTTTTCTTGAAATTGAAGCGTACAATGCTGATTTAGCTTTTGACATTCCGCTTGATGTAAACACTAATGAAATTCCTTTTGGGTGAGTTAGACTTGGGTGGATATCATTATGAACTCAATCAGGTTTTTGAAGGTCGCATCTATTATTTGTATCAAAATAAATCTGTTTTACAACTGATCAAATTACTTTACACCGGAGGTAATTTTCTAGTAGCAATTTGTGTCATATTATTCTCCATTGTTTTTCCATTAGTTAAGTTATTTTCATCTATGATTATTTTCATGAATCCTCATTCTAAATCATCTCATAAGTTAACGCCGGCAATTGTTTATTTAGGAAAATGGAGTATGGCAGATGTATTTATTTCAGCCATGTTTTTAGCCGTATTTTCTTTCACAAACATGAATGAAGGTATTGATACCGGAGCCAGCACACTGATTGGAATGTACTTTTTTTTAAGTTTTGTTATCCTTTCAATTCTCTCAGGCTTTGTATTGAAAAAACTAGTACAAAAGAAAAAAGAAGCTACTCTAGATTATGTTTAGAAAAAGAATGGCGGCTTGTTGTACTCCAACTTAATATCCTGAAACATGGAAGCTTTGATGTTGACTCTGAATAAAAAATTCACCTGATGATCTTCCCAAGCACCATATTGAAACTATAAAGACTGGCTTCCCAGCAATGTAGGTCACGCCAAATACCAAAATCATAGGTTGGAATTAACGGGTCGTCTCCTTTTGCTTGCAAATCAAAACTGATTCCAAAATCAAACTTCCATTTTTTATTGATGCTGAAATCGCCGTCTGCGCGAATGGTTTGAATGAGTTCAAGAGTATCCGTTAAAATACCGCCTGACAGCATGGATAAACGGGAATATTTAAAATTATAAGACAAATTCAACTGCCAAGGCAATTCAAAATCTGGTTTGCTCTCTTTGGGGTTTGTGTCATTTGAACTTGTTTCACCTGATTGTTTTTGTTTTTTACTACCGGTTGCACTGGTGAAATTTGCATTCACTGTTGCAGTGGCTGTTTTAAATCGGCCTAAGCCTTGTCCATTTTGCCATGCGTATGCAGTTAAATCTTTTCCGCTGAATGTGTTAAACGCATATGGACTTAAAAGCAGCAGCGCTCTGAAAACTGAATACATTCAAAAATTTTGCAGTTCTGAATGCAAAAGCAAAATTAGATAAATTAAAAGAGTCTCTGAAAATATCATAAGACCCGTTGATTGAAAATGCATCAACCAGTTTGAATGATTTGAATGTTTCATTGATAGAATCTTTTTTGTCAAGCATTTTCATTTCTAATGTGTTAGCAAGGCCGAATGAAATAATTCCTGATTGACCAAATCCTTGCTCTCTGTATAAACTGGTTTGAAAAGGCGAATAATATTTTGTGTTACCTAAAGTGTCATATTGAATCTCTTCATACAAACCAATATCAGGCCTGAAACTAAAACTAAGATTTGGTGAAGCCACATGCCTGAATTTCATTTCTCTTTTTCCAAGCATTTTATAATAACCGTAAAAGTTAGTATTTAAGCCTGCATTGAATGAGAGGGTTCTTGATGATTTAAATCCCTCAAATGAAACGGTATCAATTTTTTCAGATCCCGGATTCCACGTATTTTTCTCGTATTGAAAATTCCATATTTCAGCGTAGTTCACACTAGGTGTTAACATCATTCTTCCGCCAAAAGACGCATGTTTGACTGCACTGTGGTGGCGTGTTGTACCCCATTTAATACATAATCATTCACCAAATAGAATTGTCCTGCGTTGAAAATACTATCAGGGGCAGCAATGTAATTTTTGCGTTGAGAGCATAAGTTACTTTGATGTTTTCATACCATTTTTTTCCAATCGGATTTTGCGCAGCACTCTAAATCAAACATGTTGACAGAAAAATTGTAGGTAGGTAGTTCAATGATATAGTTTTTTGATTGTGAATTCTGTTGCAATGATGTTTTTAATCCCATGGTTCCGCTGAACTGATTTGTTTTCCATCTTTTGGTTATATTGATTGCTGAGTTAAACTGGTTATCAAAATATTCTGGATTGATTGCTTCTAACGTGGTTTTACCGTTGTTGTCTGATTTGAAATTGATGTCTGCGCTAAATTTTAAGCTGGGGTGCGCTTTGGCATCTTGGGTGTGTCGCCAATTGAATGTCCATTTTTCAGCAACCAGGGTATCATAAAATTTGCCTCTGAATTGTTCAAATTTCAATCCTATCGTTCCATTGTATTTGTACTTTTGTAGTAGTTTGAAATATTTTGAATACCAAATCTTCCGGTAGTGAAAAGTGTTGCATAAAAATACGTTTCCCAATAATCACCTAACGGAATGTAGTATCCGAAATCTTGTAAACCAAAACCGTATGCATCAGTATTGGCAATACGCGGAATAATAATTCCATGTTTTTAGATTCAGAATTAGGAAAATCCAAAAGGTGCGGCAAGCGGCATTGGTACTTTGAATAATTTCATGTACACCGGTCCGGTGACAATTGTTCATCAGGCACTATCATGGCGCGTTAATTGAAAGTGGTAGTGAGGAGTGTCTGCATCACAGGTAGTGAATTTTCCATCTTTCAGGTGTACCGTTTCGTCAGGATGAATTTTTGATTCAGCCATGTGGATATAGCCTTCTCCCTGCTGACCTCTAATTTCTTTTACGTAACCCTTTTTGTGTTGAAATTATATACTTGATAAATCACAATGGCTTTCTTCTGCACCCATGGTAAATGTAGGTTTACCGACAGGTACACCGGCGGAATCCAAGGTAAAAGTGGCCAATACTTCACCATGTACAAGATCTATTTCAATGAAATCAGCGCGCAATACAATATCTTCATACGTTACATTGGCATCTCCATATAATCGTATGATTTGTGCAGGTATGTCAGCAACAATGGAATCTCGGGCGCTGTATTCAACACCTGATGATGGTGCTTGTGAAAACAGCAGGGTAGTGCTCAAAGTCCCGATTATCAACAGAACAGAATGGATAACTAAGGATGTGGCACGTTGTATCACCCTGCGTTTTGGTCTTAACTTTGTTAGGGTGAAGTATAATTTATACGCAAATCTATCAATTTTATAAAAGATGATTTCAATACTGCATAACTTGAAAGGTCAGATAATATTGTGTTTTCTGATGATAATTGCTGCAGCCTCGTCTGCACAAACCACGGATGCTCTTGCGGGTTAAACACTGTGGTTATCGATGCCGGACATGGAGGTAAAGATCCGGGATGCCATGGAGCAAGTACCAATGAAAATCAGTAACACTGGACATTGCGCTTAAACTAGGGGCGTATATCAAAGAGGCATTCCCTAAAGTAAAAGTTATTTTTACCAGAGAGACTGACGTATTTGTAGAATTAGAAGAGCGTGCTCAAATTGCTAATCGCAACAATGCCGATCTTTTTATTTGCATTCATGCTAACGCAGGCGGCCCCACTGCCTTTGGTGTTGAAACCTACGTACTTGGTTTGCACAAAACTGAAGCACAACGACAAGTGGCAGAACGTGAAAACGCAACCATTGAATTGGAAGAAGATGGCGGACAGAAGTATAAAGATTTTGATATGACACCGGATGCCATCATTGCAAGACAATTACAACTCAGTGTTTTTCTTGATCATAGTATTGTTTTGCGACCAAATTACAAGAACAGTTTGTGAAAATTGGTCGCAGTGACCGTGGTGTGAGACAAGCAGGATTTTTGGTATTGTACCGCACTACCATGCCGAGTGTATTAATTGAAACCGGTTTTTTAACCAATGCTGACGAAGAAAATTTCTGGCTGATCCTGCTAGTCAAGAGAAAATGGCAAAATCAATTTTTGAAGCCTTCAAAGAATATAAAGTTTATTATGAGGCAGGAATGACCGAAACGGAAAAGATTCTACAACCACGAATACAACAATTACCTTGGACAAAGAAAATTTGGAATACTGAGTCAGATGTAAAAGCAGATGAAATTATTTACCGAGTACAAATCGAAACGTCACAAACAAAACTAGAACTCACGGATGCCCGCTTCAAAGGTATGATCGTTTTTATGTATGAAGATAAGGGTTTGTACAAATATACAGTGGGTGCTTTTCGAGATGCTGATTCAGCCAACGCGCTCAAAAAAGAAATGCGTACAGCTGGTTTTGAATATGCATTTGTTGTCACACTAAAAGGTAATCAGCGTGTTAATCTTTAGTTGGTAATAATTCGCCCTGTTGGCAAGGAATACGTTTTTTACACTAATTTAGCAGACAGAAAACAACGCCGGTTCCCGCAAAGAAAACCGGTTAACCTAAAAACATGAGGGTTTCAAAAGAATTTAAGGTAGGGCTCCTAGTGGTACTCGGACTTCTGCTTCTTTTGTTGGCGTTAACTTTTTGAAAGGTGGCGTTATTTTGGAAAAGCCGTGAATTTTACGCTGTGTTCAATAACTCAGCCGGATTAAAACAGTCTAATGAAGTTAAGCTCAGCGGTTTTAAAATTGGTCAAGTTGAAGAAGTGGGTCTGCATCCTGATAATCCAACGCTCATTCTTGTTAAATTTTCTATTGAAGATGATGAGCTGCAAATTCTAAATCATCTGAAGCTTGGTTGGCAACTGATCTGTTAGGAACCGCATCTATTGATTTAAGACTCGATACCAATTTCATGGCTGTGCATGATTATTACCAAGATGGTGATACCATAATTTCTAACATTACCATGTCTATTGAAGATCAAATTCAAGAACAACTTTTACCCCTGAAACAAAAAACAGAAGAGTTGATTGGCTCAGTTGAAGGAATCATCGTATCTGTCAATGCCTTCTGGGATACTAGTGCTGCTTATACTATTGATGAAAGTTTATACGAAGTGCGTGATGCTATTGAACATTTAGTGAACTAGCAAATAATCTGAGTTTGCTCATTTCAAAAGAAACTGAAGTGGTTGGTAAAATTTTGGATGATGTACATAATATTACAGGCAACCTAGCTGATAAATCTGATCAGATTTCTAATACTATTGATAATATCTCTGCAATATCTGACACGCTTGCTGATTCTGATATTAAATCCGTAATTCTTGAAACCAAAACTACATTGACTGAACTGAATGGGGTTCTCTCTATGGTGAACTCCGGTGAAGGAACTGTTGGTGCTTTATTACACAGTGATAGTTTGTATAATGCATTGATTTCAACCAATGAATCAGTTCAACATTTGCTGGATGATATGGTGGCCAATCCAAATAAATATGTTCATTTCAGCTTATTCGGCAGAAAAGTAAAAGGTGTTCAACTCACCGCAGAAGAAGAGAAAAAACTACGTGATTGGTTGAGCCAACCTCATTAAGAATTAAATCATTTCATCATGGGTATTGCAAATATTATATTCGCTCTGTTGTTCATCGGAGCGGCAATTCTTTTTACTATCAATGTTCGCAAAATTTTGTTCAATATACGTTTGGGAAAAGACGTAAACCGAACTGATAATAAAAGTGAACGCATGCGAACCATGATTCGGGTGGCGCTGGGTCAATCAAAATGACATCGCGACCATTTGCTGCTTTTACATATTATCGTTTACGCAGGATTTATATTGGTCAATCTTGGAGATGCTTGAAATTTTATTGATGGATTTGTAGGTACGCATCGTGTGTTACAACCTTTGTTGGGGAATTTTTATTTCGTGATGGTAAACTTTTTTGAAATTCTTGCCGCAGCAGTTGCACTTGCATGTATCGTGTTTTTAGTGCGCCGAAATTTCAAAGCCGTCAAAAGATTTCAGGGACCTGATTTAAGAGGATGGGCGTTTAAAGACGGTAACATTATTCTCATCACTGAAGTATTGATGATGAGTGCTCTTTTGATCATGAATGCCGCCGATGTACAAGGTGGGTTTAATTTCAGTTATCTGAAACCCCCTCTTACCTGAGAATCATAATGCACTGCATATAATTGAACAAACAGCTTGGTGGTTCCATGTGGTTGGTGTATTTGCTTTCTTGAACTATTTGCCTTTTTCAAAACACCTTCATATCATCTGGGCATTTCCGAACACGTATTTTTCAAATTTGTTGCCGAAGGGTAAATTAACCAACATGGAAAGTGTAACCCGTGAAGTGAAATTGATGCTTGATCCGTCTGCAGATCCTTATGCGGCGCAACCGGCTACTGAAGCGGCTCCTCAACGTTTTGGCGCAAAAGATGTTACTGATCTTACCTGGGTAAATATCATGAACGCCTATACCTGCACTGAATGTGGAAGATGCACTTCATCTTGTCCGGCAAATATCACGGGTAAAAAATTATCACCACGCAAAATCATGATGGATGTGCGTGACCGTGTTGAAGAATTAGGTAAGGCAAAACAAAAACGGCATTGAATTCCATGATGGAAAATTTTTACTTGGAGATTATATCACAGACGAAGACGGTGTGGGTTTGTACTAGTTGTAACGCATGTGCAAGAGTGTCCGTGAATATTGATCCGCTGTCTATTATCATTGATTTGAGAAGATATCTGTGATGGAAGAATCAAAATTGCCAGCTGAATTGGCAGGGATGGCAACCAATATTGAAAATAATCAGGCGCCTTGGCAGTTCTCTCCCGCCGACAGATTTAACTGGGCAAACGAAGCGTAAATATGAAAGTAATTTTTTTCTCGATAACAGTTTTTATTTTTCAATTCTCTTTCGCGCGCAGTCATGCATTGATTTTATTTTGTTGACCAATAAAAGATACTTTGTTGACGAATACAACAAATAAATTTGAAATTCAAACAAGCTATAAACTTTCAAAGTAGTATCTCTCATAGGAAAAGGGGTGCAGATAGTTTATGATAAAAACAAAAAATATCAGGTTACTGTTATTGCAGAAAATTCTAAAACGGTTGACATTGTGCTGCAATATCGAAAGTCAAAAATGAAACAATCACGTTTGTTTATCCTTTTATTGTTTGGAAAGAGTAATTAGACAGGAATGAAAATCAGCTATGAAAAAAACTTGACGATAATAAACTGATTGAAAAACAGTTGATGGCGCAAAGGTTTCGCCCTGCTTGCCTGAGCACTGTAAAAACTACTTGATTGATATTGACGGGAACAATTGGAGATGATATTCCGAATGAAGAACCGGAGCGTATGGTGACTGCAGCGGCATATCCTGATGCTTTGCGAATTTGCAATAAATGGTTTGATGAGGGGCATATCATAACTTTTTTCACATCACGAACTGAAGAGCATAGAAAAGTAACTGAAGAATGGTTAGCGAAACACGGGTTTAAATATCATGGAATGCTAATGGGTAAACCGCGTGGAGGAAATTATCATTGGATTGATAACCATATTGTGAGAGCCACCAGATTTGAAGGAAAATTACAGATCTCATTGAAATAGATTCTAAAATTCAGGTATTTAAAAATAGTATTGATCAACAAAACAAGAATTAAGCTATGAGTAAAGTTGAAGTAAAAACAATGGCACAAATGATGGCTGAAGGTCAGACACCCGATATTTTATTTTGGGTTAGTTAAAGCCGGAAGTTTTGATGACAGAGCTAAAAAATTACCAAAGCCATTGTGAAAAATTCTGAACCATTGCAATATTAAATTTGCGGTGTTGGGCACTGAAGAATCTTGCACCGGAGATCCTGCTAAACGCGGGAAATGAGTTTTATTTCAGATGCAGGCCATGATGAATATTCAAGTTTTGAATGGTTATGAAATTAAAAAAAATTGTGACGGCATGTCCGCATTGTTTTAATACTTTGAAAATGAATATCCTGAGTTGTGGGCATTATGAGGTAGTTCATCACACACAATTGCTTGAAGATTTATTCAAACAAGGTAAAATTACTATTCAGGGGAGGAGGCACCTTCAAAGGGAAAAAAATAACTTTTCATGATCCTTGTTATTTGGGTCGCGCTTAACGAGGTGTATGAAGCACCCGTGGAAGTACTTAAAAATTAGATGCAGAATTAGTGGAGATGAAACGCTGTCGTGAACGTGGTTTGTGTTGCGGTGCCGGCGGAGCGCAAATGTTCAAAGAATTTGAAAAAGGCAACAAAGAAATCAACGTGGAACGTACTGAAGATGCCTTGGAAACTAAATCAGAATTTATTGCAACAGGATGCCCCATTCTGGCAATACCATGATGACTGATGGAGTGAGTAAATTTCCAATACTTAAGAAAATGAGATCAAAGTGATGGACATCGCTGAAATGATTGCCCAAGCTGTTGATTTGTAGTTCTATTTTTTTGGACAACCTCCAAAATTTTCCTTGCGCTTGTATTTTCTCCAACAATCTTTTTTGCTGTTTTCTTGGCGTCATCGCCGTACGCATGGCTCTATGGACATAAATCGGTTAGCATCTGAATTAATTGCGCTTTCATCTTGACAAAGATATTTATTTAAACCAATTCTAAGCAATACTCAAAACGGTATTAATACCAGTTTGTTCTTGAGTCAAAGGAACAGCTAATTGTCGTGCAGCAATTACTATCCATGATAAACGTCAAAATTTCCACCTCACAGAAATTAGAAAAATGACATCAAGAAAGATGTATTTATATCATGAAGCATCTCTTCAGCTAGCATTTGAATTTTTCATCTGCCAGATAATCATCGTACGACATGAGTTTATCCGGGAATCCTGTTGGAGTCAATTCAACAATGCGGTTTGGCAACTTGGTTTGAACAAACTCGTGGTCATGGGATGTAAACAGGATAGTTCCCGGAATTTAATCAGCGCATTATTGAAAGCTGTGATTGATCCAAGGTCCAAGTGATTGGTTGGTTCATCCAGTATAAGCAGATTCCCTTTTCCAAACATCATGCGTGAAATCATACATCTTACTTTTTCACCTCCTGACAATACCCGTACTTTTTTGAGTGCTTCTTCACCTGAAAAAAGCATTCTACCTAAAAATCCACGCAGATATACTTCTTCTTTTCCTCATCTCAGTAACCGCATACTGTCGCAGCCATTCAACCAATGTCAATTCACTGTTGAAGTAATGGAGTTATCATTGGGTAAATAAGTAGGCTTTATTGTAGATCCATAACTGAACAGAACCGGTATCAGGTTGTTTCTCATTCATCAAAACCTGAAACAGATTTAATAGCCAACTGTTTTGAGATGAAAGCTATTTTATCTCCTTTGTTGACATTGAGGTAGAAATCTTTGAAAAGCATTTCACCATCCACTGATTTGGTCAGTTTTTCAATGTGCAGAATCTGATCACCTGCTTCACGTTCCTGCTCATAAATGATACCCGGATATTTTCTGCTGGACGCTTTTAATTCTTCAATCGGTAATTTGTCAAGCAATTTTCTTCTGCTTGTTGCCTGTTTGGATTTAGAAGCATTGGCGCTGAAACGGGCAATAAATTCCTGCAGCTCTTTTCTCCAGTTTTTTGTTTTTATCTCCCTGTTGTTTCAGCACCAGCTGAGATGACTGATACCAGAACATATAGTTACCGGTAAACAAATTGATTTTTCCGAAATCTATATCACAGATATGCGTACAGACAGTGTCCAGAAAGTGACGGTCGTGAGAAACGACAATCACCGTATTTTTAAAATCCAAAAGAAAATCTTCCAGCCATGAAATGGTTTTAATGTCCAGGTCATTCGTTGGTTCATCGAGTACAAGTATATCCGGATTACCGAATAAAGCCTGTGCAAGCAAAACACGTACTTTGAGATCAGAAGGAATATCCTGCATCAATGTATAATGAACATCTTCCTTAATACCCAGATTACTCAACAGAAGCGGTGCATCCGTTTCAGCATTCCATCCGTCCATCTCAGCAAATTCAGCTTCCAGTTCTGATGCTCTCAAACCATCTGCTTCACTGAAATCAGGCTTTGCGTAAATTGCATCCTTTTCAGAAATTATTTTCCAGAGCGCATTATGGCCCATCATTACGGTATTCAAAACAGTATAATTATCAAATTCGTGATTCTGTTTCAAAACAGCCATGCGTTTGCCGGGTTCTAAAATACCTGACCGGTATTGCCTTCAATTTCTCCAATCAGAATTTTCAGAAAAGTAGATTTACCGGCACCATTGCTCCGATAACACCATAACAGGTTGCCCTGAACAAATTTGAGATTGACATCTCTAAAAAGAACTTTTTACCGTATGAGTGATAAATTACTTACTGAATCATTGATTTTAGTGTATTTGGAGGCGCAAAGGTAGGCGCTTTACCAGCCAAAAAACATCTTTTATCACAAAAAATTTTGTTTTATAGAAATCTGGTATATATTTGCACCATTAATTAATTAATTATTTAAGTAAGAAAAACCAAGTTATGAAATTAAGAACTTTATTAGTAGGAGCAGTAGCAGGATTGTTGTTGACTGCTTGCGGTGGAGGTTCAACTCCAAAAGACGTTACAGAATCTTTCGTAAAAGCATTAGCTGACGGAAAATGTGACGAAGCAAAGGAATGGCTGTTGAAACTGCATCAGAGAAAACGTACAAGGATCAATCGATGCTGGATGTACAAGTTCATATGCAACTGAAATCGTTTCTACTGAGTGCACAGAGTCAGGTGAAACTGCAAACTGTACTTGCAAAGAAAAAGAGATGGTATGGAAATGACTTTCAAATACGATCTTAAAAAGTTGATGGTGCTTGGAAAGTTTCTAACTACCAGAAAGATCTTGGAATGGATATGTAATATTCATCTCTTTAATCCAGCATTTTCAAAATCCGGGTCCGGGTTTCCGAGACGGGATTTTGTTTTATCAGGCAAATGCATCTGAATATTGTTGCCTACATTTGCTGGAAATTCATTTATTACCAAATTCAATTATTGAAGCTGATGCCCGGGAATACCCGTTATTTTTTGTAATATTTGTTGTTACGTTGTTCGTCCCTTGCAGTTGCTCAGGCCTCAGGTGAGTCTTAGTTTGGACATCTTTGATTTACCAAGTACTTCTGCGGTGGAGTACAAACATATCTCCCGCTCCAGTTTACCTGGATTCAATTTATCAGCAACAAAAACCAGGCGGATATAATAGGTGTCGTCGGTACTCTGACCGCTCTCAGCACATATCATGCAAAATACCGAAGAAGAATATTCACATTGCGGGTATTATTGTGAAAGAAGGTGATATTTGGAAAGTCATTCACTGGCTTGGTGTGGTTCATAGTAAGTGAACAAGAAGAAGATGGTGTACAAATTATGGACTCTAACTGAATTTTGTAAAACATGGTGCTGACTTCTATGCTATTTATTTGCTGACCAATTTTTGCTGATTCGTTTGAAACAAAAAATTCCTGAAAGAGCTTACCATTTCTTAAATCCTAGAAAATTTTGACTGGCTCTTATCCAGCATGTATCTAACTCGACGAATATTAATAAAGGGAATTGTTGTACTACATTTTCAAAGATGAAAATGATGGCAAAATGGGCCCATTGTGAGGAAAACATCGCAATATTACATTGCTGTTGTTTGCTACCTTTTTGATATGGCAATTCACGCCTATTTTCTTATTTGAAAGATGATAACAGAAGAGCAGCTGCATGCCGCCAATTTCGGGATTCTGTTGAGCATTTATTATTGCCAACCGTTGTTCAATAGGAATAGCCCATTCAAATCCGTCGGGGTAATAATACACGCGGCTAGCTTTTGAAAATCCGTCATGTAAATCACGCAAAATAAAAATGACCATTTTGCCGCATAAACCTGATTGGGCGGAATACCGTGCTCATCTGTAAATGTGATTTCTCATATTGGCAATCAACGTGGCATTGTGCTTTCCGTATCCTCCAAAATGCATATCTTTGTGATCAATCTCAAATCCTTCAATCTTAAGTTTGCTTCAGGAAATTCAATAGGACATAGATTTGAATTCTTCTTCGTTGAATATCATGAGATAGAAATTCAATTTCCTTCAGTGCAGACACAGTATTGATGATGCAACTGTTCAGTGAACCTTCCAGCAAACCCGCAGCAGTTGTGCCTGTACCCGCTGCGGGTGTATAAGTGGCAATCCGGGTGAAAGGCGCTTCTATGCATTATTTCAGAACAGCTCCCAGCACCGGGCGTTGTTTGCGCCACCTTTCTCAGGAACAATATATTAATGTTAAAAAAATAGCTTTGAGCTGTGCATGAAAATTCATCGTATCTTTTGGCTATGCTTGTCGGGCAACAAAGTGAAATTGCATCTTATATTTTCTGAAGCAGCACGGAAGTGTATCGTTGTTTTGTGCGTGTAATTCATCACCTCGGATATCCCCAATTGTTGGTACACCCAAGCGCAAGTTACCAAGGGTTGCTGTTGCGGCAATGTGATTGGAATAAGCAGTTCCTGGAAAGTAAGTGGTAACGCATGATAATTACCTGCTCCTTTGAATTTTCTTTAATATTGTATTTTAATTTTCTCCATTTACTGTCGGATAACTCAGCGTGAATCATGTCATCTTGTTTTACAAAACTGAAATATCTTGCTTCAACAAAACAGGCCATCTATTTTTTTGTGGTGGGAGTGGGGCTAAATTTCTTAATTCCTGCCATCTTGTTGTTTCTATGTTCATCAAATCAAATGAAAAATTTCTGCTTAAAGATAAAGGTTGATTCCCAATACAAACTATTTGTCTTCTTTTATTACGTTCCTATGGAAAGGTCATAATTGGCGGCTGAGATTATACCCATTGACCCGATCTGTATAATGCCCGCGAAGCGAAAGTGACAAGTTGGTTTTATTATTAATTTCCGGTGAACCAGCCCTCTTGTTCTTGTTAAAATGTTTCTAACATGGAAAACAAGAATCATGCTGGTTGATAAAATCATGTCAATTATTGGCGTTCCGGTTTCAACACATAAGTAATAAACCACTCCTTGAGTGGTAAAATCAAACGAAATGAGTGCTGCGCTGGCGCCAGAATTATGATTGATCAAACGTATCAGTATACAGTTTCAACACCTGACGGCACTTTATGAAATTTTGCTAGATGTAGCTTTGTGGCATTGCCATTATTGAAGTGCGTAAGTGTTTGGATACCAGTTGTTGCGCGATACATTGTAAATCAAAGGTGTGATGGTAGCCGTAGATTTTGACTTGATACCAGCTTTGTTATTTTTCTGAAGTGTTGTAGTGTCAACAACACTTCTGGCAGGTGAAAATTAACCAATCGGACATTAATCTTGGAGTACTAAAATTGAACAACAAAATTTCGGTATCAGGATATGCCTTATTTATTCAATCTCACGCCACTCAACCGTTGTTCACTTCAGATGCGGGTCCGGTGGGGTATATCGGAATCAGAATACGTGGTGTTGATCCAACACGAACCAATGTGACCACTACTAACGCCTGCAACGAGGCCGCAATCACACGGCATGCAGTGGTGAACATGCCTGACTTTGCATCATCTGCTGAGATGTTCAAATCTCAACGTGGTGCTGGCACATCATCAAATGCAGTGCGGTAAAATTTGGTAAAAGTATCATCATTAAAACGAACGAGGTAGAGAAAGCATCCGTAGCTTTGCGCAAATATCAGACTCATTTGGATCATTCAACACACTTTAAAACATGTACAAGTAGGTTCATAGCGTCATTGAATAACTAGCTCACAGCAGATGTGCCCCATTGTCTAGAATTTCATCTGATGGATATATTGACAGAGCAAGTTCAAAACTCTGCAAGCCCTTTTGATCTTCATCTGCGTGGTTAGGAAAAAATCTGGTCTCACGTGGTCGAAGCTTTATGCAGCAAAAGAAATTATGTAATTTGTGTGGTATGGAACGAGAACACCTGAAGTAGTATTAGAAGGAAACACATTCTCTAACGGCTCATTATTACACACTGCAAAGAGACATTTATATCTTGATTCGTAGTTCAGAGTATAAATCTTTTCACGCCGCCGCACATACAATTATTAATACTTGCTTAAAATTGGCAGACGATTACTGAAAACGCAATATTATCAATTACATTTTCTGAAAAAGCATTAACTCAAAAATTAATTTCAATTTAGCAGGTCATTATATAAAGAGTATTAGCACATGGCAATTTAACGTGGTGAAACCTTTGACTGATTATGGTTTCCGAATCCTGTTAAAATGTTCAACCGATACAATTTCAACCACTGATTTCCATCTGACGACGCGGGTTGAGATGGAACATTTCTTTTATGGCGCTGTTTTTCTTTGAATTCTATACTTGTTAACCTTTTGAAAAGGTATCCAAACTTACCTGGGGAGAAGGCAACCCATTATCTTGGAAAACATTTTGGAGAAATTATTTAAAATGAATATGCCAGCAAACGAGTGAAATTCGTGAGCGCTATTATGAAAGGGAGTCAAACAAAACAGATCTCAGTCTTATTTAGCAACCAACGCATGCATTAAAGCGGGGGCTTTGACGCAGATAAACAATTCTTAGCAAAATCATCATGTACTTGAAAGCTTGGTCTCATGCTAAATGGTGAACTGTTGGGGACAGATCGGTGGGTGAATTCAAAAATTCATCAAACCAAAACGGGCCCCATGTATGATTTCAATGATCGTCAATCAGCTTACTTGCCTTCGGAGAAGCACCTGAACCCGCGCGGGATGATTTTGTAAATAAAGGGCACCTGATTCTAGACCAAAGTAATAAAACCCAGTATGATATTGTCCGCGACGTTTCAGCGTTCCAGCTTACCTGTACCTGAATCAATTTACATGAATTATCAAAACGAATGATATTAACAGGAGCTATATCAATGATGCAGGCGCTTACGCCCGTACCAACGTGGATTAGTGTTATCGCACCTGCATTGAATCCCTAGTCGGATAGTATGATTTTAAATAATCTCAGCGTAAGCCAGGAAATTGTACTTTACAGTATAAACAAATAAAATTCCATCATCTCGCACTGAGTATTTTTAGATCATGACAACGGTGGTCAGGTGTTGTTACATTATGTACAAAACAGATATTGCATTTTCACCCAACTTTAATAATAGCTGCTATGTTGCGTTGAATATCTCTTCCAATAAAGTTTCTTGCGATTTTACCTTCACCGCGAAATACGTTGTAGATGTCAAACACCATCAATATTTTAGATATCACCATGAATTCTGATCGGGCCTATTAGAGCGCCCATCTGCAGTCAAATGTTGAATTTGCCATACCTGGTGCTAAAATTATTTGAAAAAAATCAGTTAGGTGTTCAACTGAATAATATTTTTAATGAATTATATGAAAAACAATGGATATACGTAATAGCCATTTATATTAAAATAAGGTAAAGGTTACTTAGAACTTACCTGTCAGCCGGCTTTAACTGGATGCCAAGATTTGTTATAAAATTT
>JADJGJ010000005.1 GCA_016708105.1 Crocinitomicaceae bacterium | reverse complement strand
AGAGCTAAAGTTCTAAAAACGATATACAGTTCATTAGACTTATCAATTAAAAACTGGGATGCATATAACCTGCCTGAAAGAAATAATATTACTGATGTTTTTCATGATAAACTTTGGAACGTAAATCTAAAGATACAAGTTAAAGACTTTTTAAAAAATTCATTCAGCACGCTTGAAAATGAAAATTTAGCTGAACGTTTTACAATGTCTGTTTTGCTTTTGTACCGCACTATTGAAATGATTAATGAGTATTTTATTATTGAAAGTGGTGCTTTTAGAAATAACACTATTCAGTATAACTTTGACATTGACAATTCACGGGTCCCAAAAATTAGCAACAATGGAATTAATCAAAATCCAGCTATTGGCACCACTCTATCCACGATAGAAAAGATTTCAGCTATATATTATAAGTTGAATGGTAAGAAAAATCAACAGCTTTTTGATAAGATTAATCGACTCACTACTTATAGAAACAAGGTAGCAATTCATCCGAGTAAACGATTCAAAGAAGAATCTCTGGAATATCTTTTTGATAATGATTTTCAAAAATTCAATAAGAATCTACAGGAATATTTTACAGCTGTATTTGAATTTATAAACTCACTAAAATAAAATGCAGATACACCGCACAGATAAATCCAACCTTTGCATGAAAGAATAACAACCATGAAAATTTTTGACCATTTCCAGCATATCAATCTCACCAACGACCAACGCAATGCGTTGGAAAAGCTTCATGCTTTTTTAGAGAGTGATGAGCGAGTGTTTATCCTACAGGGATATGCGGGTAGTGGTAAAACAACCTTATTAAAGGGTTTTGTTGAATATCTAAAATCTTTAGAAAAGAAATATCAATTGATGGCTCCCACTGGCAGAGCTGCAAAAGTCATCAGAGAAAAAACAAATAAAGAAGCCACCACGATTCACCGTGGCATTTACAATTTTGCAAGCTTGGATACCATTGAAGCTGAAAATGAACTTGTGGAAGAACAATCTTACCATTATGTTTTTCCTATCAATCAAATTAGTGAAGATCAAAACATTCTCATCATTGACGAAGCGTCTATGGTTTCAAGTAAAGAATCTAAGCATGAATTATTTACATTCGGCACAGGTTTTTTGCTCAATGACCTTCTTACATATGCTAAAATTTCAACTAGCAATAACAAGCTCATATTTGTTGGTGACCCTGCACAGTTACCACCAGTAGGCGACAACAAATCACTTGCCCTTGACCCTGATTATTTTATCAGCGACCATAATTTATGTACTAAAACAGCCGAATTGACGGAGGTGGTTCGACAAAACGATAACTTGATTCTAAAAAATGCAGAAAAAATTAGAAATTTAATTTTTTCTGAAAATCGAAATGAATTAAAGTTTGATTACGATGCAGAAAGTTTTGTTCAATCCAATCCCAATGATTTTTATGAACATTTCGCAGATTCCTTTCCCACTCCAAAAGTTGGCGATGGGGTAATTATTGCGTATTCGAATGGTCAATGTTTTCATAACAATATAGCTCTTAGGGAAAAGCTATTTCCCAATCAAAAGGATCTAGTGGTTGGTGATATTATTCTTATCAACAATAATAACTACCATACCTATGGCACTGAATTATTCAATGGAGATTTAGCACAAGTTGTGGAAGTTAATCCAGACACAATAAGTCAATCAGCTCCAGTAATGATAGATAAAAATGGAAAGAAGGAAAGAATAATTATTTCATTAAGGTTCAAGTGGATTAAAATTCGTCTTCCACATTTTTCAGAAGATATTTCATGCTTAATACATTACGACTTACTGAACTCTGTGAATAGGGACTTGAGTATAGATGAAATGAAAGCCGTGTACATCAATTTTTTAATCCGCTTTAATGAGAAGCAAAAAGAACGAAAAGAAAGAGGGCTACATAGTTATAAAATAGGAAGTGAGGAGTTTAAAAACACTCTAAAGTCTGACCCATTTTTTAATGCTCTTAAAATTAAATATGGCTACAGCATTACGTGTCATAAATCACAAGGTGGTGAATGGGAAAAAGTTTTTGTTGATTATAGCGGTAGAGTAAGTTTAAAAACAGAACCCTTAAAATGGTGCTACACGGCTACTACTAGAGCTAGAGAATCAGTAATTTGTTTGAATGCACCAAACTTCGGAGTGCTTAGCCGTCTAAACTTTCAGCTTATAGGACAGATTGGTAATTTCCCAAAAAATGCAATTTCTTTTCTTGGTGTCAAAGATTCTCCTTTTCATAATAGCAATGCACACAAATGCAAGAGTTTAAAGTATTGGGAAATCTATGAAAAATTGGAGAACACAAATTTTAAAATAGAAAATGTTTTTTCACCTTCAAATGGATATTTAGAAAGATATTTTATAAGTAATGATAAAAACGAGATTTTGCAGCTGGATGGGCAGCACAATGGTGCAGGATACTTTACCCAAGCCTTCAAAGCAACGAGCAAACTTAATTTACTTGATGAAACAGAATTAGAGACAATTTTTAACGCCTCTTATGAAAGACAATACTTGATTGACTGGAATCCTGTGGAGTCCTTTCTTAAAGAATTACATTCTTATGTTTTACAAGCTTGTAATGAAAGTAAAAGTACCCTCACGAATGTTATAAAAACAGGAAACTATGATGTGACCTACTACTTCATCACAGACTCAGTATGTTCATATATACAGTTCTACTTCAATAGTAAAAACCAATTCACTTCTGCAATACCAAAAAAAATTGGGTCAGAGGAAGATGAAAAGCTAAAATTAATCATATCAAAATTAGAGTCTAATGCCAGCTAAAGAAATAAAAGAACTTCGTCAGGCCGGAAAGTTAGATGATGCTTATGCATTGGCAAAAGCAGAATTGGAGGCTGATTTATCAAATATTTGGGGTAAGCGAAATTTGAGCTGGGTGTTATATGCTCAACTCGATGAACTTGCGTCAAATTTATACGAATTTATTAATAAAATTAACGAGGTAAAAGAATTGGATTTACCGACTTCTGAAGAAATGTTTTTTGATAACATATCGATTGTTATCTCAAAAGCAGCAAGGGTTATTTCTTATGAAACTACTCAAGATTTTACCAAAATACATCTTTTGTTTGATGCTATTAAAGAATTGCCCATAAAGAGAAATTCCAAATGGTATAGTGTCCTTTTTAATGCAATGCATAAAGGAATGAAAGATTCCAATAGATATGTTGAATTTGCCGACTGGTGGAACCTTGACAACCTCCGTCCCGAAGACTTTTTAAAAGAAGAATATAATGGTAAAAAGATGATGTCTATTGCTGAACAAGCATACATTGCTTATTCCAAGAAGCTTTTGGAAGGAGAACCTTTAGATCCTTTTGGACAGCAAAGAGTCATTGACAAGGAGAATATCCAATCATTCTTGCCAAAACTGGATTCTTTGATTGAGAAGCATCCAGACTATCAATATCCGCCATATTTCAAAGCAAAACTCCTTTTAGCATTAGGAAATGATGAAAATATTCTGTCTGCATTTTTACCTTTTGCAAAGCAAAAAAGAAATGACTTTTGGGTGTGGGAACTGATGGCAGAAATATTTTCAGAGGACAAAGAAATTCAGTTTGCTTGCTATTGCAAAGCCTTGAGCCTAAAAACTCCCGAAGACTTTTTAGTTAAGTTGAGACAGACTTTTTCTGAAATGCTCATTGAAAAGAGAATGTATAATGAAGCAAAAACAGAAATCCAAAAAATTATCGCAACAAGAGAAAAACACGAATGGAAGTTACCAAACCAATTAGTGCAATGGACAGAACAGGAATGGTATAAATCTGCCACAGCTAAAAAGGACAACCAAGATTTGTATTCAAGACACAGCAAGCAAGCGGAGGAAATATTGTTTCAGGACATACCGGAAGAAATAATTGCAGTTGAGTTTGTAAATGAGAATAAAAATATGTTGACTTTCGTGAAAGACATGCAAAAATATGGATTTTTCAACTACACTGGTCATTTAACTAAACCACAAGTTGGGGATATTTTGCAGGTTCGTTTTAATGGTGAAAGTCAGGATGGTTTTTTCAAAATAATGACGGCCAAAAAATCTGAATCCGATTTAACATCTGATGCAATAAAATATTTTGAAGGAACATTGAAAGTAGTTTCACCGCAGAATTTCGGTTTCATTGAGGAAATATATGTTGAGCCCAATTTAATACAGAGCAAAAATTTCCAAGATGGTCAACCTGTAAAAGGCAGGGCAATTTTATCCTTCAATAAAAAGAAAAACGAATGGGGCTGGAAAGCGATTGAACTGTCAAATTAACTTTCTCTCCTGACTTGTCCCTTTTAGTGCGGTAGATTTAATTTTGCAATAAGCTCCGTCATTTTCTGAGATGGGTTTGCCTTTATAGTTACAGTTTTTTGCGTGATCAGATTCAATATTTCTCCATCAACGATTTTTTTTGACTCGTCTATAAATTTTCTTATTGAGATACCTGTTTTTAGTTCTATGTGTTTTGATATCACTAATGCAATAAAACAAATGAGCATATGAAGTTTGATGGGATCTTCCTTAAAATGAAAAATTGGTCTTGTTTGTAGGTCGTTTTTTGATATTCTGAAGGCTTGTTCAATTTTATAAAGTTCATGGTAGCGCTCTATTATTGTTTTGTCGTCAGCCGTTGATTCTTCAATGTTCGTATAATATCCTTTTTATCCCTAGAAGTTTGCGAGTTTTCTCAATTAGAATTTCATTGAGTTCAATTTGCTGATTTTTTGTTTGGGTGAATTTTAATTTTTTAGTTTTTGACGGTTTTGCAATAACTTGTTTTGCTTTGTCTATTTGTTTTCCATTTCATGCTTATCCTTACGGTATCTGACATCTGAATAACTGCAAATCAAATATCCATTATCGGTTTTAATGCGTATGCTTTTTTCCGTTTTCTCTGTTGATATTTTTGTCAATGGTGTCGAGCATAGTTGCGGAGACGTTTGCGAGTCTTGCCCCACGATGTAGTTGATGTTGTTCTGGATTAATTGTTGTACATTTTCTGAACTGATCATTGCAGCATCTGCTACAACGGTGAAGTTTTGTACACCATTTCTTTTAATAAAATCATTAATAACCGGGATGATTGTGTGACCTTCAAAAGTATTACCCGAAAACACTTCATACGACACGGGAAAACCCTCTTTACTCACCATCAGCGCAATGAGTATCTGAGGCTGTTGAGATTTGTTGTCTTTTGAAAAGCCATTCATTCGCAACTCATCTTCTTTAAATGTCTCAAAATAAAGTGTGGTTACATCATAAAACAGAATGTCATAGTTGAATGAGTAATACCTTCTAGCGAAGTCAACAACTTTTTTTCTACTTTTTCTTCAAGTTGATGCACTCTGGGGCAATCTTGTAATATGTCTTGCGACTATGGCTGATACCAAAGAACAGTTTGATCAACTCTAAGGAACGAAGTTTGGATGCCGGTTCAAATATTCTAATGGTAACCAAATCATTTAACAACGAGGGAAAATCATTTAGTTTAAGAGTGTCTGTATCGCTCTAATTTGTTTGAAAAAAATGGTATTTGATGCCAACAAAAGTGCTGTGATTAAGATGCAACAATTTGTTGGGATTTTCATCCGGAAAAATTGAAGTTTGCATCGTGGAATTTTATCCACTCCTCTGCCATTTTCATTAACTCAACAAATTCATCCGCTGTATGTGCAGAACCCATGTGTTGTATTACTTTCCTCTTGTTATTCTCGTAACGAACTACTTGAACAGCCCCTTGCCATAGAGGCCGTTTTTACAACCCTTATTTTCATTCAAAAATCAGCATTAGTGCGGTAAATTTAGCCTTTTTTAAAACACCTCGTTTGATTATGAGGGAGTTAGCTCCGCACTAAATTTGGTGGGGACAAGTCAGGAAAAGAAAAACGAATGGGGCTGGAAAGCGATTGAACTGTCAAATTAACTTTCTCTCCCAAGACCCAACAAAATCTCCCCCCCCATGTTACTTTCCTCCCTCCCCCGCATTCTCATAAAAAAGTGTTCAACATATAAACCTTATGCTTATGAAAATCTTCACCCCTGACAACATGGACCAAGTGCCAATCTCTGTGCAAGAACTGCAAAAAGTTGTTTACCAACTAACGAATAAAAACTGCGCATTAGACTTGAAACCTGATTCTACAAAGGACACAGAAAATTTGATGTTTAAAAAGAGTTCTGAGAATTTGGAAGATGGGTTCTATATTGCGCTAAGATTTATCAAGACAGAGGAGGATGACTTGCAAGTTTTTATCAGAGAAATTATCTTATACGAAACTCCAGACGAGTGGCTTGATGCTTACAACTGGTACATGAAGCGCAAGAAGGAACGAGGTGAATAACCCCCCCCAATGTTCAAAACCCAACTAAATTTTTCAACACCCATTCATCTTATTTCTAGTCCTCGTAAATTTATGCTATGACAAATCCACTGCACGACGAATTAAAAAAACTGGTTGAGCTTCAAGGCATCAGTGAACATGAGCTTTTGCATGAGTTGAGATTTTTGCTTGAGCAGCGCAATTTCAAGCAGGAACTTGGTAAGGAACCAAAAGATTTTACTGAATTGGTAAAAGATAAAATGGACTTGCTTTTGAATACCAATCTTGAAGAGGGTTTTTTGAAAACGGGTTTTGCTCAATTAGATGAACTCACCGGCGGATTGCACGGCGGTGAAATGGTGGTGTTTGGTGGAAGACCGGGAATGGGGAAAACATCGGTACTGGTGAATTTGAGTCTGAATTTGGCAAGACAGGTTCCGGTTTTATATTTCTCGTTTGATTTGGGAGCGGATGCTTTGATGAACCGTTTCATTTCAGGTTTGAGTGAAGTGCCTGTGCAAAAAATTGAACGCATTGCATTGGATGATGCTGAAAAAGTTGAATTGATCAAGGTGATGGATGAGTGGAAAAAATTACCACTATATATTCATGATACCGGAAATCATTCGCTCAGTCTCATTAGGCTGATGTGTGAAAAAGCGGTGAAAGAAAAAGGCGTGCGGGTGATTGTGATGGAT
Source organism: Crocinitomicaceae bacterium (assembly GCA_016708105.1). Lineage (NCBI taxonomy): Bacteria > Pseudomonadati > Bacteroidota > Flavobacteriia > Flavobacteriales > Crocinitomicaceae > Crocinitomicaceae bacterium. The sequence continues at coordinate 83,473 of JADJGJ010000005.1, read as the reverse complement.
TATTTGCAATTGATGAAAACGCATCGGTTCAAGAATAATCGTGATTTGGAAATTTCAATGATCACGCGAGAGATAAAAAATATGGCGCGTGAATTGGGTTTGTGTTTTCTTGTGTCCAGTCAACTAAGTCGCTCAGCTGAAACACGAGGTGGTGATAAACGACCGTACTTGTCAGACTTGCGTGAAAGCGGTGCCATAGAACAGGAAGCGGATAAAGTGTTTTTTGTATATCGCCCTGAATATTATGGTTTGTTTGAAGATGAAACCGGTATGCCAACTGATGGTATCCTGGAATTAATTTTAGCAAAAAACAGAACCGGTCCGCTGAACACAATTAAATTAGGATTTGAAAAAGAAACAGGCAGATTGAGAAATGGAGTAGATCAAACCTGGCCGGCATTTAAATTTAATTCAGGCAGATTGGATGAGTTGAAAGATGGCGCACCTTTTTGATGGGATTTTTATCTGCCGAAGCGACAGCGCAGATAAGAGTGATAGTAGGTGGTTGTTCAGGTAAAATATAAATTTTTATCTCATGCTGTCACCCCACTTGATCTCACCTCAAGGGGAGAAATTATTTATTTAAAACTTTAACTTGAGCCGTTGCGCGGCATTATGAATCGAATTAACGATCCGCGGTTGTGTACCTGCAACCCGTTGAGAATCGGAACCTGTGGTCACTGCGTTCACCTGCTTCTGCGTTGCTCACTGCGTTCCGCTACTCAAAGCAGATGAAATTCAGATAATCAGCAACGGCTCTTTTTTTATGCTTACATCAGATGAACTCATAAGCACTGCACGCCGGTACAAACGCTGGATGAAACTTAATTATCGCCTGCGTTATTCAATGCGACCTGCTGTATTAAACCACTTGTCAAAAAATGAATTTGAAAGTGCCCGATTACTCATGATTGAAAACAGTCATGACATGATTTGCTTTTTTGATCAGATTCCCAAATCATATTTAGAAAAGATTCTGAATGAACCAAACTACACTGAATACGCACTCAATAAAAAAAAAGGCGGGCAGCGTAAAATTCAAATTCCTGAACCGGTACTCAAGCGCATGCAGAAAAAAATAAATGCTGCACTTCAAGCCTATTATCTTCTCGTTGGTTATGAAAACTCCTTTGGATTTGTAAAGAAAACGAGGCATGCTGCGTTCACGTCAGGTATTGCAACCAATGCATCAAAACACATTGGGCAACAAGTAGTGCTCAATCTTGATTTGAAAGATTTTTTTGAGTCAGTTTCTGCGGCAAGAATTTTCACTTTGTTTAAGTCGCCACTTTTTAAATTTAATGAAGATATTGCGGCAGCCCTTGCCTTACTTTGCACCTGGCAAAAGAGATTACCAACCGGGGCGCCCACCTCACCTATTCTTTCCAACTTTATCTGTCTTGAATTAGATCAGAACCTACATGAATTTTCACTGAAAAATAAATTGAATTATTCGCGTTACGCTGATGATTTAACCTTCTCTACTAATGAACGAATCACGGAAGAAATGAAAATTGAGTTGAAAGAAATTATTTGCAGAAATCAATTCGAAATCAACGCAAAAAAATGGCGCATCCGCACTCAAAATCAAAAACAATTGGTCACCGGTTTGGTGGTGAATGAAAAGGTGAATGTGGATAGAAAATTCATACGAAAAATTCGTGCCATGATACATGATCTGAAACTGAATGGACTTGAAAACGCCACCGGAAATCATTTCAGAAAATCAACTAAAAATAATCACGAATTACAATTTCGTTTCATCAATAAACTACATGGATATATTGACTTTATTGGTCAGGTTAGAGGTCGTGAAGATACGATTTATAAAAAATTTAAATGGGAGCTTGTGCCTTTTGGGATGGCTGATTCCTAGTTCAACCGGAGACAAAATAGCCCATGAAAAAATTGTAGCGCCGCATGAAAGTGAATAATACCGTCTCACGATTAGTTTACATGATAAATACAATTGGCACAATTCAGTAATTTTGAACACCCAAATCGAAAAAAAATCTATGACAAAGCAAGAAGCAATAAAAATATTTGAAGATAAAAAAGTGCGCACACTTTGGGATTTGGAAAATGAACAATGGTATTTTTCTATTGTAGATGTTATTGCTATTCTCACCGAAAGCCCAAACCCGAGAAAGTATTGGAGCGTTCTTAAAACCAGACTGAAGGCTGAAGGAAGTCAGTTGGCTACAAATTGTAGTCAACTGAAAATGCAATCAACAGATGGCAAATTTTATTTAACAGATGTTGCGGATACAGAACAACTTTTCCGTTTAATTCAATCTATACCATCACCTAAGGCAGAGCCGTTTAAATTATGGTTAGCTCAGGTAGCAGCAGAACGTTTGGATGAAATGCAAGATCCTGAACTCAGTATTGACAGAGCACTGGAGCAATACATGCGTTTGGGTTATTCTGAAAGCTGGATCAATCAGCGGTTAAAAAGTATTGAGATTCGAAAAGAACTAACCGATGAATGGAAAAAACGTGGGCTAAAAGAAGGGATGCAATTTGCCACGCTCACCGATATTATCACAAAAGCCTGGGCAGGTAAAACAACCAAGGAGTATAAAGTACTGAAAGGTTTAAAAAAGGAAAACCTGCGCGACAACATGACCAACACAGAATTGATTTTGAACATGCTTGCCGAAGCATCTACGAAAGATATTTCAGCAGCAACTAATCCTAAAAATTTTCAGCAAAGTAAAAAAGTTGCCAAACAAGGGGGCAATGTTGCTAAAGTTGCGCTGAAAGAATTAGAATCAAAAACCGGTAAGAAAGTAGTTAGCTCGTCCAATGCAAAACAGATATTGATAAATCCGGAAAATAAAAAGATTAAATCAACAGGTAAGGGCAAAAGAAAGAATTCGGAGTGAACGCAAAGAAAAAATCATAGTGTTGTCACTCACACGATGATTTTTAGTTGCCACGACAGGAGTCCCTGTCTGCCTATCGCCAGACAGACATGGAACCTGGATCTAAAGTGCCAGAAACTTTCATTCTAACTATTGAACTAGGCGGCCTTTTACAGAGTGAGTGCGGAGTACTGGAGCGATCCGTAACGCTCTGTCTAAAAACAACAAAGTGAGTGCAGCGCTCTCACACTCACACTCACTCTGATTTTTGTAGCCGCGACAGGAATCGAACCTGTATCAAAAGTTTAGGAAACTTCTATTCTATCCATTGAACTACGCAGCCAAAAAATAGGGTGCAAATTTACTACATTTCTTGAGAATTCTCAGGTGTAAGCAGCGCATGAAGCTTTAGTGACTATAAAAATTCTTCCGGCAATCCACCTCACGAGGTTAAAAACTTAATACAAATGAACACATTCTGCCTTGTGGTCATGTTTCTAATTCGTTACTTTTACAAACGATTATGGAATCACCTGAAAATATTTTCTGGATAAAAAACGGCGAGCTGCAACAGGGAGGCGTTACGGTATTAACTGAGGTAAATATTTATCTTAAAAAAGGTGAGTTTGTATATCTCATTGGAAAAACCGGCGCAGGCAAAAGTACCTTGTTGAAAGCGCTCTACGGTGAGCTTATGCTAAGTGGTGGTGAAGGAGAAGTGGCAGGACATAAGCTCAATGGATTACAACGCAAAGATGTTCCTTTTTTACGGCGTAAATTAGGAATTGTTTTTCAGGATTTTCAGTTACTTTCTGATCGTACGGTAAATGAAAATTTATTTTTTGTCATGCGCTCAACCGGCTGGAAAAATAAAGCAGAAATTACCAAACAAGCTCAGGATGTTTTGCGTCTTGTCGGGCTTGATCATCAAGGTGATAAAATGCCGCATCAACTTTCAGGCGGAGAACAACAACGGGTTGCCATTGCACGTGCGTTGGTGAATAATCCAAAGTTTATCATTGCTGATGAACCAACGGGTAATCTTGATCCAGAAACTTCACGTGAAGTGATGGCTGTACTGATGGCCATTGCCAAAGAAGGCACTTCGGTTTTGATGGCTACGCATGATATGTCTATCATGGAACAATTCCCATCACGCACCATGAAAGTTGAAAATAAAACGGTTGTTGAGCTCAATCCAATGAATGTATTCAATCCATTTGAGCAGGTGAAGTTTGAGTAAACATTTCTTCCACTATTTTTTTTGCATTCAGTTGATTGTTGAACAGCTGTGAAAATTTCTCTTTACGCTCTGCAAACATTTCAGGAGTAAATTCAATTTTCATCATTTTTTCAATTCTCTTTGCCATGTCTTCTGCCTTATCTTCAACCGCGCAAAGTGTTGCAAATATTCCGGCGTCATCCATTTTTGAATTAATGATGATGTGTTTTCCGGAGTCAAGTGCATGCAATAATTTCAACTTGATGCCGGTTTGCTGAAACGTGATGAGCAAATGAATATGTGCATGTTGAATAAGTGAATCCATTTGAATTGACGTGGGTGTATCAATCATCCTCACATTTTCTTGAACTGATGCTTCATTCTTCAACCAACTTGATGGCGACTTACCTGCAATAACCACTTTATGCCTAATCAACGGTGCCACTTGATTAATGATGAATTTTGCCGCCAATTCATTTTCACGCACGCGCAAGTTTCCCTGAAATAAAATGAATCTTCCATCAATACCACTTTTATTTACATCACGTCGGGCATGATCAGTATTGAAAAACGGAGGCACATGAACAGTCTCTGCGTACTGAGCAAAATGCTCAACATCCATTCTGGCTACAGCAAATATTTTGGTTGCGTGCTTTAGTTCCGGTTCAAAAAAAGCCAGCCTGTCTGCTTCACGATCTAAATATTTGCGTTTCAAAAATTTCTCTCCACCTCAGCCAACTCTCGATAATAGGTGTGCTCAATATTATTTGCTCTCACATATTTTTTTCTGTTCTGTAAAGCGGGATGATTCAAAAAAGCACAAGTTTGCAATCCATCAAATAAAATAGGAGCATCATCACGGCATAAATTATCCAATAGTTTTTTTGAAGATCTGCTTGAAACCACATAAGGTTTTACGCTGAACAATAATTTGAAAATGTTTTTTGGACGATGGTAATAATACAGTTTCTCACAATACTGATTCAATTCATCAGTTGGTTTATTGTGTCCACTGTAATAAAAGCAATGATAAATTATTTTTACTCCGGCATCATGCAGGGATTTCAGTTTATAGAATACATCAACAATTCCGCCATAGTTTGGAGGCCAGGGAACGTCAAAGGCGATGATATGCAGTTTTTTTTCCAATGAATCAAAGATATATTTTTTCAAGCACCTTGCATTCGTTTTCCCAGGTGAGTTCTTCTGATGCCCGCTTTGTGTTAGCTTTTAACCTGTTGTATAATTCTTCATCTTCAAACAGCGCGTTGATTTGTGCAGCCAATAATTCAGGTTGATGACTTTGCGTGATTAACCCAATATCATAGGTTTGTACAATCTTTTTAATTTCAGGCAAATCAGAAACCAAAACCGGAATTTGACAATGGATATAATCAAATAATTTATTGGGTAATGAAAAACGATAATTGATATTCGTGTCTTTGTCTAAAGATACGCCTAAGTCAGCCAGGCGTGTAAAATTCAATAAGCGTGAATATGGTTGTTTTCCAAAAAATAAAACGCTATCAGTAAGATTCTCTTTTGCAGATTGATTTTTCAATTGCTCAATCACATCACCCCCACCAACAAAAATCAACACCGCATTTTTCACCTGTTTCATAGCTGAAATTAATTCTTCAGCTCCGCGATGCATATTGATCCCTGCTCCCTGAAAAATAATGATGCGCTTATCATTTGGCAAACCTATTTCAGCGCGCGTTCTAGTTTCAATTGCAGCTGGCTTATCCGCAATATTTCTTACTACTTGAATAGGAATTCCATATTCCTGACGATACAAATCTGCTATAGATTCATTCACCGTATACATGGCGTTCACTTTGGGCAGATATTTTTTTTCAATACGTCGCCAAATATTTTTTACTCGAGGTTTATGTTCTAATTCGGGTACACCAATAAAATACTCATGTGAATCATAAATCAATTGGCAATTTCGTTTGAATTTTCTGGCCCAATGATTTGCCAACAGTGTATCCAAATCATTTGCTAACAAGGCATCTGCAGAATGGAAGAGCAAATAAAAAAACAAACGCAAATTATAGTTTGCATAAAACAACGCACCTTTTGTAAAACACAACTTGAACCGTTTGGTTTTGTATTGAAGATTTGCAGGCATGGCCAGGCTATCTTTCAATTTGCGCCCAACCAAGGTTACCTCAAAATTATGTTTCACCAGAAATTCACATACCTTGCGCACTCGGTTATCGGTGTACAAATCATTTGTGACAGAGACAATGATCTTGCGTTTTTTTGGCATGGTATCAAATGTACGAAAACGAAGAATGCGATGTATCATTTCAAAATCATCCAAAGAACTTTTCCCCCACTCAGCACAATTCTTTCACTATCAAGCGCTGAATTAGTACCTTTGAGTAAAATTTGGTGAAGTATGACATTTTGGAAAACTTTTTGGGCCGGACTGCTTTCAAGCATTGTTGCCGGCTTACTTGTAACACTGATCTTTTTTTTAATTCTAGGTGCTGTTATTGGTAGCCTCACTGAACCTAAAAAACTAGTGGTAAGCGAAAACTCAGTTTTGCACATGAAACTAGATGGTGAACTTGGTGACTATACCTATGCAAGCTTTGATCCGGGAACAATTTCATTGAACAAACAATTTGGTTTGTATGAAATTTTAGAAGGTTTAAAAATTGCCAAAGACGATAAAAATATCAAAGGCATTTTTCTGAATTGTGACAACTTGCAGGCCGGCATGGCTACTACGAAAGAGATCAGAGATGGACTCGCAGATTTTAAATCAAGTGGAAAATTTGTGATTGCGTATGCTGAAAACTATGATAAAAAATCATATTACCTTTCATCCGTGGCAGATTCTGTTTACGTGTTTCCAAGTGGAATGCTTGAATTTTTAGGTCTTGGTGCAGAAATTGCATTTTTAAAAGGAGCTCTTGAAAAATTAGAAGTGAAAATGCAAATCATTCGCGGCTCAAATAACCGGTTCAAAAGTGCGGTAGAGCCGTTGATGTATGAACAGATGAGTCCTGAAAGTCGCTTGCAAACACAAACGTATTTAAATTCATTGTGGAACACTATGACTACTGCTATCAGTGAATCTCGCGGAGTCTCTGTAGAAAAACTCAATGAAATAGCTGACAGTGTATACGTTCGAAAATCAGGTGATGCGGTGGATTATCATCTTGCGGATGCCATTGTATATTATGATCAGGTATTGGATATTTTAACCAGAAAATCCGGAACAAAACCTGATGATGAATTGGCCTTGGTAAATTTTGAAACCTATTGCCTTAAAAAAACCAATGCTGAGCGAACCCTCACCAAACTCGAAAAGAAAAATATTGCCTTGATATTTGCTGAAGGTGATATTGTAGATGGAGATGGCATACCGGGTCAAATTGGCGGTAACTCATTGGCTGAACAAATAAGGGTAGCGCGTGAAGACAGCACGATTCAGGCTGTGGTGCTGAGGGTAAATTCACCGGGTGGCAGTGCGCTGGCAAGTGATGTAATTTGGCGAGAAGTGATATTGACAAAAGCGCTGAAACCGGTCATTGTTTCAATGGGTGACGTTGCTGCATCAGGTGGCTATTATATCTCATGCGGCGCTGATAAAATTTTTGCGCAACAAAATACCATCACCGGATCAATTGGAGTTTTTGGAATCATACCATACACCGGAGATTTATTTAAAAACAAATTGGGAATAACCTTTGATCATGTCACTACAAATGATCATGCCGTGCTTTCAACTAATCGCCTATTGACTGAACAAGAATTAGAAATAATTCAAGCCGGAGTTGATGATATTTATCTTGATTTTATTACCAAAGTTGCTGATGGCAGAGGGATGACAACAGCAGATGTAGACAGTCTTGGACAAGGCCGAGTATGGGCAGGGGTTGATGCAAAAAAACTTGGTTTGATTGATGAGTTTGGCGGTTTGATGGATGCTATTTATTTTGCTGCTGATACTGCAGGTATTGCAAGAGAAGATATCCGCATTAGAATTTTCCCTGAAAAAGAAGACAATGAATTATTCAATTTGCTCACGAACATTGAAGGTGAACAAAGCATTAACCTCACTACAAAATCTGCACTTGAAATTCAGTTGTTGGATATCTATTCGTACCTGCGCACTTTAAATGGTAAAACAAGTATTCAGGCGCGTTTGCCTTACCTGATCTGGATTAACTAATTTTCACACTCAATCCAATTACTTTTCACCAACTTTGTATTATAGTTAAAACAACGTGGATTCAAAACAAGAAAAATACGACAGAGCCTATCTGAAAATGGCATTGGAATGGGCAAAATTATCTCATTGCAAACGCAAACAAGTTGGCGCATTAATTGTACATAATAATATGATTATTTCTGACGGGTATAATGGAACACCTTCAGGTTATACTAATTCATGTGAAGATGATCAAGGCGAAACGCATTGGTATGTACTGCATGCTGAAGCCAATGCTATTCTGAAGGTAGCTAAAACCACCCAAAGCGCTGACGGTGCTACACTGTATATCACGCTTTCACCGTGCAAAGAATGTAGCAAATTAATTATTCAATCCGGAATAAAACGGGTTGTGTATCACAATGAATATAAAGATACTTCAGGCATAGAATTTTTATCAGAATACGGAATTTCGGTTCATCACGTTAAGTCTATTGAATAAAAACTATCCGTGCCAAACATAAAATTGGACAACATGAATTACACTGAGCAACAACCAAAAAAAAACAATGCATTGGTATTAATTCCACTGCTGGTTGCCATATCTCTTGCACTTGGAATATGGCTGGGCACATTATTTATTCCTGCCGGTGGATTTTCAGATCCCGTGCAGGAAACTTCTTCTAAATTCAATACCATTCTTGAGTTGATTGAAGATAAATATGTTGATTCAGTAGATCATGATATGCTGATTGAAAGTTCAATTCAAGGCATGATAGAAAAACTGGATCCGCACAGCGCATATATTCCGCCACAAGATTTAGAAGCCGTGAATGAACAATTAGAAGGAAATTTTGGAGGAATAGGAATTCGGTTTTTAATTCATGATGACACCTTGGTTGCAACGCATGTTTTAGCCGGTTCACCATCAGAACAATCAGGCATGAAACCAGGTGACAGATTGCTGGCAGTAGATGATACCGTGATAACCAATATTGGTTTGACCAATGAACGTGTTATGAGTTTACTCAAAGGCAAAGAAGGATCAAAAGTAAAAGTGAAAATTTATCGCAAGGGTAAAACAGAGAATCTTACTATTACGCGTGGCACTATTCCAATCAGCAGTATTGATGCGGCCATTATGTTGAACCAAGAAGTAGGCTTTATTAAATTAAATAGTTTCACCTACAATTCAGGAGAAGAGTTTAATCTGGCAGCGCAGGAATTAAAATCAAAAGGAATGAAGAAACTCATTTTTGATTTACGCAATAACGGAGGTGGATCAATGAGCGCAGCAACAGACATTGCAGATGAATTTTTGGAAGATGGAAAACTAATTGTTTATACAGAGGGTAGAAAAAGTCCGAGAGAAAATTACAATGCAACTAAACGAGGAATACTTGAAGATGTTGAATTAATTGTGTTGATCAATTCCTTATCAGCATCGGCAAGTGAAATTGTTGCTGGCGCAATTCAAGATAATGATCGCGGTTTAGTTATGGGTCGTCGCTCATTTGGTAAAGGACTTGTTCAAACACAAGAAGAATTTACGGATGGCAGCGCCTTGCGTCTTACTATATCACGCTATTATACTCCAACTGGCAGAAGCATTCAAAAACCGTATGGCGATGGTGTTGATTATGAATCAGATTATTTTAACCGCTTTGAAAGTGGTGAGCTTATGCATGAAGACAGCATTAAACATGATGAAAGTTTAAAATACACAACACCTGCCGGACGAACTGTATATGGCGGTGGAGGCATCTATCCTGATGTGTTTATTCCAAATGATACCGCAGGCGCATCTTATTATCTTACTGAATTATATTATGAAAGTATCTTTAACCATTTTGCTATAAAATATCTTGACAAATTCAGATCTACTTTTACCACGTTTGAAAAATTTGATAAATCATTTTTTGTCACTGAAAACATGTTTAATGAGTTCATTAATTATGCAACCAAACTTGGTGTTACGTACAATCAAAACGATGTGCTTGTTTCAAAAACGGTAATTAAAAACAGAATCAAAGCAGAAATAGCAAGACACCTTTGGAATGATAACGGTTATTACGCAGTGTATTTAGAAGATGACCTGGATGTGCAACGTGCGCTGTCAGAATTTTCAAAAGGACTTCATATCAGTGAATTGCTTTCAAAGGGAAATTAATCTCCTGAAAGTCTTGTTAAATCTATGTTAGCAGATATCTCATTTGTGCTGCTTAACGTTATGTTAACATTATATTAATCTTAACTTCCGTATACCTCATATTGGCTGTCTATATTTGCAGTGTCTTAGTTAATAATTAAAAAAAACACTGTCATGGGACTTAACATTTTCCACTATTTCCAGCCAAAAAACAAAGTATTCTTCAGCCTGTTTGAAAAGGCTACTTCAAACCTGGTAGATATATCAGCAGCTCTGGTAGAGATGGTAAACACCAGCAGTAAAGACAAAAAGAAAGAGCTCATTCGTGAAATTGAAAGACTTGAGCACGTTGGTGACAACATCACCCATGAAATGTTTAATGAACTTAGCTCAAATTTCATTACCCCGTTTGATCGTGAAGATATTCACTCATTGACAACTGCCTTAGATGATATTGCTGATTTTGTACACGGAGCAACCAAAAGAATGGAACTCTACAAAGTTGAAGAACCTACGCCTGCAATGAAAAAACTTGCGGAGTTAATTCAAAATGCTGTTGCAGATTTAAAAGTAGCGGTGTATGAATTACGTAACATGCGCAACGTAGCGGCGATTCGTGAAGCTTGTGTAAAAGTAAACAGCATTGAAAATCATGCTGACGATATTTTTGACATGGCCATTGCAGATTTGTTTGAGAATGAAAAAAATGCCATTGAAGTAATTAAAATTAAAGAAGTACTTCAGGCACTTGAAACAGCGACAGACAAATGTGAAGATGCAACCAATGTAATTCAATCTATTATCATTAAAAACGCCTAAGCGTTAATTTTTAATCCATGTTTAACGAAAAAAATTAACCGCCATGGGAATATTACTAACCATTATTTTTCTTGCCCTGGTTTTTGACCTCATCAATGGATTTCATGATGCGGCCAATTCTATTGCAACCGTAGTTTCAACCAAAGTGTTGACCCCCTTTCAAGCTGTTCTTTGGGCTGCCTTTTTCAACGTACTTGCTTTCTGGATTTTTGAATTGAAAGTGGCAGATACAGTTGCCAAAATTGTTGATCCATCATCTGTAACTTTTGCTGTTGTATTTGCCGGATTAGTTGCTGCCATCAGTTGGAATTTATTAACCTGGTGGTTTGGAATTCCGTCATCATCATCACATACGCTGCTTGGTGGATTTGCCGGTGCAGCTGTTGCAAACGCAGGTTTTGGTGTAGTTAATCAAGAAAAAATTCTGATCACGTTTGCCTTTATTTTTGCCGCACCTTTAGTTGGTATGCTTGTGGCAAGTATCATAACGATTATCATTGTCAATATTTGTCGAAAGGCCAACCCATCAAAAGCAGACCGGTGGTTTAAGCGACTTCAACTTGTTTCATCTGCACTTTTTAGCATTGGTCACGGTGGAAACGATGCACAAAAAGTAATGGGTATTATTGCGGCTGCTATGTTGGTTTACATGGCGCAACTCACTGCCGCCGGACAACCAATTCCTGATTGGGCATTTATTACCCAAGAGGTAAATGATAGCGGAAAACTAGCAATCACCAAACTTCCTTATTGGATACCAACTGCTTGTTACGTTGCCATTGGACTTGGAACCATGTTTGGTGGCTGGAAAATTATTAAAACGATGGGGTCAAAAATTACTAAAGTGACACCTCTTGAAGGCGTAAGCGCTGAAACAGCGGGTGCAGCAACTTTGTTCCTCACTGAAAAAATGGGTATTCCTGTCAGTACTACACACACCATCACCGGATCAATTATTGGTGTTGGTATGACAAAAAGAATTTCTGCAGTTCGTTGGGGTGTAACCATCAGTTTGCTTTGGGCATGGATTCTTACCATTCCCGTAAGTGGTTTGATAGGTGCTACCGTTTTTTGGCTGCTCCAACTATTTGGAATGAAATAATCATACTTGGAAATACTGGTTTTACAAATACAAAAAAGCCCCGAAGAAAGATCTTCGGGGCTTTTTATTTTATTGCTTAATTTAATTGCCCATGGTGTGAAACACGTTGTTGACGTCATCGTCTTCTTCAAGACGATCAATGAGTTTTTGCACGTCTGCTTCCTGTTCTTCTGTCAGTTTTTTGGTATCAGTAGGAATGCGTTCAAGACCCGCAGATTTAATTTCTATTTTTCTCTCGTCTAAAAATTTCTGGATTGCGCCAAAACTTTCAAACGGACCATAAATGATGATTTCATTTTCTTCGTCATCTTTATCCACCTCTTCTCCACCGAAATCAATTAATTCCAGCTCAAAATCTTCTACATTAATTCCCTCAGCGCTGATACGGAACATGCACTTACGTTCAAATGCGAAATCTAATGATCCGCTGGTTCCAAGCGTTCCGTTGAATTTAGTAAACGCTGCGCGGACATTGGCAACTGTTCTTGTTGGATTATCAGTAAGCGTTTCTATGAGAACAGCAATTCCATGCGGACCATACCCCTCATAAACCATCTCTTTGTATGCCGAGGTGTCTTTTGATGTTGCTTTTGCAATAGCGCGCTCAATATTGTCCTTTGGCATATTGGCTGCTTTTGCATTTTGAATAATTACCCGCAGACGCGAATTAGATTCAGGATTTGGGCCTCCTTCTTTTACAGCTTGCGACAATTCTTTTCCGATTTTTGTAAACGCTTTTGACATGGCGCCCCAGCGTTTCAGTTTTCTTCCTTTGCGGAATTCAAATGCTCTTCCCATAGTAAATAGTGATACTGAATTGGAGGGTAAAGATAGGGATTTTTTTAAGGTGTTAGGGGTTAGGGGTTAGGGGTTAGGGTTAGGGGTTAGGGGTTAGGGGTTAGGGGTTAGGGGTTAGGTAGGGGCGAATTGCATTCGCCCTAACGGAAATGTTATTTGAAAACATGATCGTACGTATTGTTTTCGGATTTAGGCACATCGTGAAAAATAATGTTGGGGGGCGAATTGCATTCGCCCTATCGGAAATATTGTATGTAAACATTGGGGACGAATTGCATTCGGCTATATGATGAATTACGTTCATAACGAATAAAATGGTTGAATTTGAAATCGATTACGAATCAAACTATTCCCTTTTTTTCGCAAATAAAATCGTATGCCACCACGATGGTTTTAAATTTTTCGGCGGCAATTTTTTGGGCATTTTCACCTAGGTGACTTACCTTATCAGGATGATGAATTTTTGCAAGACGTTTGTAGGCTTTTTTAATTTCTTCAACGGTTGCACCCGCTTCAAGTTCAAGTATTTTTAATGCTTGCTTCAATTTGTCAACCGCAGAAACGCTATCTGATTTCTGCTGCTGTCGACGCTGTTCATGATACTCTGATCTGAAACGGTACATGTTTAGAATTGAATCTAGCGTGCGCTGTGGAATTTCAATATTTGCACAAATCTCTTGCAAAATATTCTGTTCAGCTATAGCTAAATATCCATCAACTACTGAAAGGCTTACTAATATCTGCAGTAAAACTAGTTTATCATGAACGGTATAGGTATCATTAATCCCTTCATAAAAATGTCTTGCACGCATGTGCGGATTATGCAATTCAAATTTCATACGCGCAATGATTCTGTCACCATCTCTTCTGAAATATTCTTTGCGTACCCGGGTTTCAAAATAGTTTATTTGCTTTTCATTAATGTCGCCATCCGCTTTAATAATCCACGCACCAAACACGGCTAAATGTTCATCAAATACGTGACTCGTGTTCACAAAACCTGCTTCATCTCGGCGTTCGCGCTTACCGTTAAATATAATTTGTCCGGTGACCAGAAAAATAAAAAAACCACCAACCAAAGCCAAAAACGGATGAGGCACCAGAGGCCATAATATTAATGCTGAAATAATGAATACAATGAAATAATTCTTCAGTACAAACTCTTTGGCTTTTTTGTAGACTGATTTATTGGAGTCGGAACTATTTTTGGGCATGGCCCGAAACTACAAAAAATTCAGAAATTCACTCGTGAAAAGTTGCTTCCAAAACCGGTAAGCTTTGTAATTCAGAAAATTGGTCAAAATGCGCGCGATAATAATTCAGCAATTCATACATGATTTTTCTTCTCATGGCAAGTGATATTTCAGGCGAGTTGGTTCCATCCAATTTAGCATTCATCAGGTGTAAAATTCCATGACTAATTTCTTCAGAAGCAAAATAAGGATGAGCGGGTGTACTCTGTACAAAACAACCTTCTCTCAAATCAAGATATTTGGGCTGCTCACACAATTTTGGATAGAAGCCGAGATACTGCAACAATCCTAATAAAAAGAGAGAAGGAAAGTGTCGGGTATCATCTTGTAAATCTAAAATTTGCAGCGCATTTTTTACAAAAAGATACAAACCTTCATTGTCTTCATTCTCACGCACGGTTTGCGCCAGCACTTCATTCATGAAAAATAAAATGCCTGATTTGTACGGATTAAAAGGGATATCACGCCAAACAACCGCAGCATGCAATTCACGAATAGAAGACAAATCATGGGTGGGCTTGGTTTGGTAAGTGACTTCTAAAATTGACAAGGGCTGAATGAGATTTCCGTTTTTTTTTCTTGATCTTCCGCCGGGAAAAATAAAACTCATCACCCCTTCATGCTGAGTTAAAAGACGAATGATCAACCCGGTGTCTGAATAGTTGACTTTCGAAATAACAATGCCCTCAACACTCCCTGATTTCATCAGTTGATGAATAGGATTTTTGCAACATTTTTTCCCTTGCCATCTCGTGAGGCAGTCCACACTAAATATACGCCGGTTTGAACGCGCTCACCATTTAATGTCTTACCATCCCAAATTACTGTGCCTCCATTTGAAGTTGTTTGATAGATAAGATTACCTGCAACATCTGTAATTTTTACATCTGCTTCATACCCTAAACCCTGTACAGTAATAGGGCCTGAAAAATCAGGTCGCACCGGATTAGGAAAAACGGTTACGTCACTATACTCTTCATCAAAAAGACTGGCATCTGATCTGAAAGAGACCAATCCTTTATCTGTTGCAAAAAAAACTTCTCCGCTCAAATGATCAATACGAATATCCAGCACATTATTAGAAACCAGTGGAGAATTATCTGTATTAAAAACATAAATTTCTTCTAAGCCATCCGGTGAAAGGCAGAATACACCTGCGGAATTAGTTGCAATCCATTTCCGATTTCCTCCATCCACTGCAATGGCAGAAATGAATGATTCACCCAATAATTTCTCTACCTCACCATCTACTTCAATGAGTATTGGATTAAAATCATAATCCCCATATCCACCATCATAAATATTTGCTGTATTGTACAAGACAGACATTCCTTCTTCAGTTCCAATCCATATTTCACCATCCAAATCCTGCGCAATAGATTTCACCATGAGCGATGGCAAATTTCCATAACCTTCAGATGTGGAGAAAACTCTGAGATCATCATCACTGTGATCAGAAAAAGTACCATTCTCATTGAATGCGATGAGTCCGGCATTTGTTACTGCAACCCATTTATTTCCATCACTATCAATAAATAATCTGTACGGATATTTATCTTTTGCAGCCGAGCCCAACGAGAACGAATGCCACTCACCGTTTTTCATACGCACTTTCAAAGGTTCAATTCCGGTACATATCATCCACAAATTTCCGTCATCATCAAATTTTATATCACCAACGGCAATTTTATCACCACTTGCTTCAAGCGTAGAATTGTATTGATTAAAAACCTCTGAGATATTTTGTCCGTCAGTAATATATTTTACGCCTCCTTCAGCATTGCCACAAAAAGCCATGATATCAGTATTTGAAGGATCAATGGCTACAGAAACAAAATCCCAGTCTTTGTCATAATAGATGCTGTCCTGCGTTTCATGATTGAGATTTAACCAGGCTTCATCTTCAAAAACATAGACGCCATTTCTAAAATAATTATTGACAAAATTATGCGTGAGTCCACCGCCTGCAATTAATACTTTGCCATACTGAATATCTAACCTGTAACAACCATCACGATATGGACCATTATTATAAATGACCTCATTTGACCAGTTATTTGTCAGTTTCACCAAACCATGTCTGCGGTCTGCAATCCAATAAAAATTATTAAATCGAATTACCGACATGGGTAAAGGCACTCCCGCGTTGTATTGATAGATTAACTCAGTTTGATTCATGTTAGTATCCAAAACCTGAATTGAGTTGTACAGGGTTAAGAGTAAATTTTCACCTTCCGCTTTTACATCTGAAACCGTGATGCCTGTAGTGCCATAATGAGATAGGTTACCTGCCGAATAATCATAGAGTGTGTCTTGATCAAAAGATGAAGATTTGTAGACAAAAACAAGATGGTCATCAAATGAATTTATTTCAGTGAACGGGCCATTGATAACTGCAGCAGGTAAATCAGTTTTTTTTGTCCAATTGTCTTGATTATTTAAGAATGGTGCGTTTACTTGAGCGTAATAAATTCCTTCTGCCGTTGCGCAATACAAGGTATCATGATGAATTGTGCTAGCGTAAATGCACGGGTTAGAAAACGGGTAATACGTATCACGAATTTCATTTTTGTTTATATCATACAAAACCAAACCAATGCCGGTACTGATATAAATTAAATCATCTGCAAACGAAGCTGAATAGACAGTTTTATTCCCCGACAAATCTGCCATTTTTATCCAAGGAACATTGCGTATGGTATTCCCTTGAATGACATCCAAATTACCGTTAGCATAGCCAATTAAAATTGTTTCACCATTTCCTTCAAGACATGAAATACCCAAATCACTCAAGCCGTTGGCAAATGTTATCAGTTCAATTGAATTATCATCCGTACGATAATGCACAAGCCCATTAGCCGATGCAAGGTAAACCCCATTTTGATCATGTGCAACACCAATAGCACTGCTAATTGAGAAATGAACACGCCAGTCAAGCATACCAATTTGTGATGTTGCAGGTAAACGACAAATCACGAATAAAAAAAGAATCAGAAATTGTCTCATACTTAAGCTAACCGTTCAATAAAAATCTTGTTCAGATGAATTCCAAACGATACAATAACCCAAAACTATTGAAAATATTGTGTACTCAAAGCATGAACTTTCTATTCAGCCTGTTTCAAATATTAAAAAAACAGGAAAGTGAATTATTTGCAAGATTTTAGCAACGTTGTTGAAACAGCAATATCCACCGTGCTCCATAACTTGTTAATTCCGTCAGGTCCGGTATGTTTATCTTCACACACCACGCCTAAAGAATCAATAGCCACTTGACCATTGAAATCCAGAATATCAATAGTTGTCGTCATGGTAATTTTTTCACCTTCTACAGTCACTACTCCAGTATATTCTTTGCTTGTACCATTCATGGTAATTGAAACCTGAGCAGATTCAGCATTCAATGAAATCACAGATCCGGTAATATTTTCCGTTGGTCCGAGATTGCCGAAAAAACTGTTTTTCACTTTCGTATCACGTCCTGCATCCTGAGAATTCAGTGAAACAACCGGAATTTCAAATGTTGCCCCGGTGAGCACGGCAAACATATCAGCAGCACTGTCTTTGGCAGTAACATTAATTTGATCAAACGTACCATTAACACCAATTTTTTCAGTGAGTTTAAAGGCTGTCCAAGTCAGCAGAGTGCTTGATGAATCATAAGAATACGTGCATACTTCAACAGTATCAGTAGTTGTAGTTTCAGTTGATTGTCCACCACCACAAGCGGCAAGCAACATGGCAAAAATGCCGGGAAGGATGATTTTTTTCATTGTGAGAATTGTTAGGTTAGGTGGGCAAAGATAGGGCTTTTTTCCTCTCTCCTCTCTCCTCTTTCCGCAAGAGAGAGGAAGTAGCGCTAGTTCACACTTTTCGGAAACCCTTGTGCCGTGGCTTTCCTTCTCTCCTCTCTCCTCTCTCCCAAGGAGAGAGGAAGTGACGTTAGTACGCACTTTGCGGAAACCCTTGCGTTTTTTTCCTCACTCCTCTTTCCTCTCTCCGCAAGAGAGAGGAAGTGACGTTAGTTCACACTTTTCGGAAACCATTGTGCCGTGGCTTTCCCCCTCTGGAGGGGGATTAAGGGGGAGGAGATACCATGACGTTCTTTTTCCTCTCTCCTCTTTCCTCTCTCCGCAAGAGAGAGGAAGTAGCGCTAGTTCACACTTTTCGGAAACCATTGTGCCGTGGCTTTCCCCCTCTGGAGGGGGATTAAGGGGGAGGAAAAATGAGAGCAGAAAAAAATCTCAAGGCAAATTTAATTTGAACCCATTGACTCATTGTTCAACCAATTTTTTTCTGAATAATATTTTGTACTAATTGTTACAAGACCAAAAAAAAGTAGGATTAGTACGCGTGCTCTTGCCTGGTTTTAATATCCTCCAACTGATCAAGTTTTTTCTTTGCAAGCGCCCCGTGTATGCTGGCATTAAGTTCAAAACCCAATAGCAATGAAACTGATACAAAATAAATCCACAAAAGCAGAATCATGATGGTGCCAATAGAGCCGTAAATTTCATTGTATTTGGCAAACTCATTTACGTAATATACATAGACAATTGATATTGCAAGTATCATTCCGGTGGTGAGTGAAGCGCCTGCTGAAAAAAACTTAAATGTACCTCTTGCTGCAGGACCAAAATAAAAAATGAGCGCAATGGCAAAATATAAAACTACGGTGAAGAAAAGCGTGTTGAGAATAATGAAGATTGTATAGTAATGTGAATCCACAAATGCACTCGCATCTGCCAGGTTATTGAGAAATCTCTTTTCAGTAAGCAGAATGAAAAAGCTAATCATGATTCCAATTAAAAAAACAACAACAAAACCCATGGAGATTAACCGAACTTGCCACCATTTTCTCCTGCGGGAGATTTTTTGTTTTGTAGCGTTAAAGGTATTGATGGTAACAACAAAACCGTTGCTGGCAAAATAGATGGAAAGCAAAAACCCAAACGATAACCATGAACTCACACTGGAATTTTCAAACTCATGCATACTCTGCAAAAAATTCTCTACCAATTGTTGCGGAATAAACCCGGCAAGAATAGGAACGATATCCTGCTCAATATCAAAAAAAGGAAGATAGGCACTCAGCACCACAAGCAACAAGCCGAAGGGCACCATGGCAAGAAAGAAATTGTATGAAAGTGCTGCTGCACGCTGAGTGATCAATCCTTTTTTTAATGACCACACAAAGAAAAAAAGCACCTCCCACAAAGACAATCCTTCAAAACCGGGTAAAACCAATTTGCGCGTTATGCGCATGGCATATCTCATTAATAATACCCTTATTAGTCGAATGAGACGGGCTAATTTATTAGCAAGAGTTTTCATCATTTATTCCATCACCGGATTGTAAATCTCTGCCATAAACAAAATTCCATTGATATAAAAAAAGCAAAATAAATTTTCATACGCCCAGGTCAACACCAGCACATCAGAATCAGGAGTTATTTTCAACTTCTTGAAATGATCGCGCACCGCATCAACTGCCAGCACGGGTGTACCCTTTTTGTGTTTATCCTCCATAATGGATAACTTGGAGACAAATTCCCAACTGTCAAAATGAATGCTTTGAATATCTGTAGGATCAATTATTTTTTTTCCGTATTTAACTCCAACTTCCGTGAAGGAACCCGCTGCAACAACTGTTGATTTCTCATGTGTGTAAATCATAAAACCTGTTTGTCCAGATTTATTTTTCACAGCAATGATGGTATCCAAATTACTATCAGGATCAAAATTCCCAACAATCATGGAAGAGTCAGAAAGGTCACTAACGGGTTTAGCCAATACACGATAGTTACATTCTATAAATTCTATCTGCGAAAAAATATTTCCACACAACGCAAGTGTGAACGAGAAAAAAATAATTCCTTTCATAAAACGACCATGATTACTTCACCACTCCCAACTCTTTGCCAATCTTTTCAAAAGCAGCCACCGCGCGATCAAGTTGATCAAAAGAATGTGCGGCAGAAATTTGTACCCGAATGCGGGCAAGTCCTTTTGGCACCACCGGGTAGAAAAATCCTATAGCATAAATTCCTTCTTTCAATAATCTGTTCGCAAATTCTTGCGCTACCTTGGCATCATATAACATTACAGGCACAATGGCCGAATCACCTTCGCGAATTTCAAGACCGGCTTTTTTAATTCCTGCTTTAAAGTGTTTGATATTTGCTTCCAATTTATCACGCAATTCAGTGGTCGCACTTAACATATCAAACACTGCGATAGAAGCACCAACAATTACCGGTGAAAGCGAATTAGAAAATAAATACGGGCGTGAACGTTGACGCAGCATATCAATGATTTCTTTTTTGCCCGAAGTAAAACCACCCATGGCACCGCCTAAGGCTTTACCAAGTGTTGAAGTGATAATATCAACCCGCCCCATCACGTTGTGATATTCATGTGTGCCCCTGCCGGTTTTTCCAATAAAGCCGGTTGCATGGCTGTCGTCCACCATGACGAGTGCATCATATTTTTCAGCGAGATTACAAATTTCATTCAGTTTTGCAACATAACCATCCATCGAGAAAACTCCGTCAGTCACAATAATACGATTGCGGCATTTTTGTGCGTCTTTCAAATGCGCTTCCAATTCAGCCATGTCAGAATTTTTGTAACGATAGCGTTGCGCTTTACACAAACGCACTCCATCAATAATTGATGCGTGATTCAACTCATCAGAAATAATGGCATCTTCTTCATTGAACAAGGGTTCAAAAACTCCGCCGTTCGCATCAAAGGCTGCAGCGTAAAGTATGGTGTCTTCCATGCCCAGAAAATCAGATATTTTTTTCTCAAGCACTTTATGATTGTCCTGTGTTCCACAAATAAAACGAACCGATGACATACCATATCCATGCGTCTCTAACGCTTTTTTTGCTCCTTCAATTACCGTTGGATGTGATGATAAACCAAGATAATTGTTTGCACACATGATGATCACCTCTTCACCGGTACTTACCTTAACCTGCGCACCTTGCGGGGTGATTATGATGCGTTCGTTTTTATATAATCCTGCCTCTTTTATTGCAGCCAGTTCATCTTGTAATTGCTTTTGAAGTTTTCCGTACATAGGGATTTGAATTGTGATATGTATTACAAATATAATGAAGTCAAGGTGACATTAAGCCCGAAGTCAGTAATTTCAAGATGCCGGGTTTGAGAACGACAGAGGTAGCATTAGGCGTAGGTCTTAAAAGTAGTGGTAGTAGGCGCAGGTCTTAAAAGTAGGCGCAGGTCGCGACCTGCGCCTACTTTTAAGACTACCACGTTTTCTTCAATAATTCCTGCTGAAGTTTATGCAGGATTGCATCAGATTTTTCAGGCAATAATTTAATCAGCATGGCATGCAGACTTGACAAGATCGTATTCCCTTCTTGCGGAACAAAAGCCCAGCCTTTTACAGAATTTTCAGTCAGCAACATATTTTCAGCCACCAGAATAGCGTGTGAAAATATCCGACCATTGAAACCATACCTTCTGCCCTGTTCAAAAATCACGTTGGAATCAAATTTTTTTGTTGTTGCCAGATATGGATTTTCACAAATACATTTTGTTAAATAATCTGCTGATATTGGTTGTTTAAACTCAATATGAAATCTCACAGCATGTAATAACTGACTTGGTGTTGTAATATCAGAAGAAGTAATTGGACACAGAATTTTTTGCTGACTAAACATATCTACCACGTCAATAGCGTGATGGGTTCCAATTCTAGAATTCAAATGACGGGCTACCACATTGGCACTCACAAGGCGCTCATGATTTCCGATATCTTCTGAACGTCTTACTACAACAAAATCACCTTGTTTGAGATTAGTCAACTCACCACCGCAAAATGTTTTTAAAATTGCAGCAGTACCATGTGTATTACATGAAACTACATGAATATATTTTTCATTCAACAATAAATCATTACCGATACCTGACATGAATGAAACGCCGAATCCTTTTTCACTGCCCTGTGCAACAACACCTTTTAAATTCGGTAATTGCATGTAGTTATTTTTATTTTTTAACCCTGATCCATTGGCTCCGCAATCAAAAATAAAATGCATTTCAGGTAAAATATCCTGCAATAAAAAATCAGATTTATTTTTTTGAGAAGATGATATACATACACCCAAACTGCGCAGATAATTCAGCTCAGGTTCATGCCAAGGTTGAATGCTGTTTTTGTTGGCGTAGATTTGTGAAATACCAAAATCAAGCTGATACTTCACAAGCAAAGCAAGCAGCGTTGATCCTATATTTCCTATTCCGTTAACTAGTACTTTCATGCGCGTTTTGTATGAAACCAGCGAATGGTTTTTTGTTTTCCAATAAACGGTATAATCGCTGATGCCATGATAATTTTTAAATCCAAACTAAATGATCTGCAGAGGCAATATTTCATATCAAGAAACCAGCTCATTTTTTTATTGCAAACAGGAGAAAGCTGTGCAAGACCGGTAAGACCGGGAGCCACTGACCATCGGGTTTGATGATAGGTGTCATTCCAGTTTAGTCGTTCAACATCAGCCTGCGTTAATGGTCGAGGGCCAACAAAACTCATCTTGCCGGCAATGACATGGAATAGTTGGGGTAATTCATCTATGCCTGTTCTGCGTAAAACACCTCCCAAATGAGTGACTTGATTATTTTTCATGGTGCGCAATTTTAAAATGCGAAAAGTCTTTTTAAACTTGCCTAAGCGCGTTTGTGTAAATAGAGGATTTTGTTGATCAAAAATCAGAATGGTCATAGCTGCAAAGGCAATGACAGGTAATACGCATAGAAGTAATACCAAGGCACCCATCATATCAAATAATCGTTTCACCACGAACTAAAGGTAAGCAATTACCAGCGTGATTAACCAGGTTTGAGGAATAAATTGGGGATACTTATTATTTGTTACGGAGCAACTATTTTTTGTCGGCTTCAATGTCTCTTAACTTCTGATGATACTGGCTTTCCAACTCAGGTGAATGTCCTAGAATTGCCTCAGGGAATTTGCCGGAAAGATACGAAATCACATCAGCCACTTTGGCTTTTTTACAACCCAGTTGATATTGTTTTTTATCACGAGCCATAATCCAAATCTGATGATTTGTATTTGACGCCGGACCTGATTTCACGCGGATTACATGTTCATATATCCACAGCGCATATCCGGTATCTTGCTGTAAAATTGCATTGATAAGTTTATGTTTTCCGTTTCTAATCCGTGCACCGGAAGCCAGCGGTAAAGCAATCATCAAAACACCTAATAAGGCGACAATACTGCCAAAAATCCACATAGCAATAGCAGTGCCTGAGCCGGGTTCCATTTCACTATCAGCACCTGATGCAACCAACCAGATTAAAAAAATTCCAAACAGAAAAATAGAAGCACCGATGATTAGCATTTTTGTGCCTGACCGTTTGAACATGCGAATGAAATCCTGATCTGTCATGAGCGTATTTTTTTTGCTAATTTATTAAAAAAGAATGACCTGAATTTCTATAGTGTAAGCAGTTAGAAATTAGTTACTCAAATTCTCACCCTAACCTGAATTGCGTGTGAAATACCTATCTTTGTCTAATATCAGCAAACAGGCAGCAAAAATGAACAGTTCAACAGAAGGAAAATGTATCATCTTCTCAGCCCCCAGCGGAGCGGGAAAAACTACCATTGTGCATTTTCTGCTACGTGAAATTCCACAGCTTTCATTTTCAGTATCAGCTTGTAGCCGTGAACCAAGAGGTAGGGAAATTCCCGGTGTTGATTATCACTATTTCAGCGTAGAAGAATTCAAGAAAAAAATTGCCAATGATGAATTTGTTGAATGGCAAGAGGTGTATAAAGACAATTTCTACGGCACCTTAAAATCAGAAATTGAAAAAAGTTGGGCTGCAGGAAAGATTGTTGTATTTGATGTTGATGCTGAGGGCGGAATAAATCTGAAAAAAATCTTTGGAGATAAATCTTTATCTGTTTTCATCAAACCACCTTCACTTTTTGTACTTGAACAACGGTTAAGAAACAGAAGAACCGAATCAGAAGAAAACATCAAGATGCGTATTGAAAAGGCTAATCGCGAACTAAGCCGTGCTGATTTTTTTGACCGCATTTTACTCAATGATAACCTTGAAAACGCATGTCTTGAAGCAAAACAAATTGCCTTAGACTTTATTCAAAAATGAAAAAAGTAGGTTTATATTTTGGCACCTTTAACCCTATTCATATTGGTCATTTGATCATTGCAAATCACATGGCAAATTATAGTGATTTGAATGAAGTGTGGTTTGTTGTATCGCCGCATAATCCCTTGAAAGATAAAAATAACCTGCTCACTGACCATCACCGGCTTGCCATGGTAGAACTGGCAGTTGAAGACAATCAAAAACTAAAAGTCTCCAAAATAGAATTTGATTTGCCAAAACCATCTTACACTGTTCTTACTTTGCAGGCATTGAAAGAAAAATATCCAAAAATTATTTTCAGTTTGATTATGGGAGAAGATAATTTGCGCACCATTCACAAGTGGCGCAACTATGAATACATACTTGAAAATTATGATTTGTACGTTTACCCACGCGTTGTTCAGGAAAATGAAAATGACTCAAAAAACATGACAGAACACGCACGTATAAAAATGATACAAGCGCCGGTTATGAATTTATCATCTACCTTTATTCGGTCAGCTATCAAAGATCGTAAAGACGTGCGTTACCTGCTCAGTGAACCCGTGTTAAAATATATTGATGAAATGAACTTTTATAAATAATGTACCAAACCATTCTTTCACTGCATATTATTTTTATTGTAACCTGGTTTGCGGGTTTGTTTAATATTGTTAGGCTATTTGTTTATCAAACCGAGGCAAAGCATAAAACAGAACAAGAACGCGCAGTGCTTGAACCACAATATAAATTAATGGCGCGCAGGTTATGGTATGGTATCACATGGCCGTCATGCATTCTCACGTTGATTTTTGGGCCTTGGTTACTTTATCTTAATCCCGTTTTTTTGAAAATGCCTTTCATGCACATTAAACTCAGTTTTGTTTTTGGTCTGCTGGTCTATCAAATCATTTGTCATGTTATGTTCAATAAATTGCAAGGAGGTGAGCACAACTACAGTTCAGGTTTTTTTAGAATATGGAACGAGGTTGCAACCCTTTTTCTGGTGGCCATTGTATTTTTAATTGTGATGAAAAGCAGCCTCAACTGGGTTTATGGTACGCTTGGTTTTATTGGGGTTGCCATTGCGTTGATGATTGCAATACAAGTGTATCGCAAGCTGCGCAAAAAGTGAAGAAAACAATTCCCTGTTCCCATTTGAAATAGAAGCATTATATTTGCACCGGTTGCGGGGCATTAGCTCAGTTGGCTAGAGCGCAACGCTGGCAGTGTTGAGGCCATCGGTTCGACTCCGATATGCTCCACCAAAATCCCTTTCCTTTGTGAGGGATTTTTTTTTGATTATTGGTTCGGTGCTTGCCTGATCTGTATTCTTTGCACGGGTGTTAAATAGTAAATATTTCTACAGACCATAAAAATCAATTCCAAAATTCATACACCTTTTCCAACTTAAACTCCTCCAATGAACTTAAAATGCAATCAGCAATTCTAAGTCGCTCATCAAAGCGATGAGTTTTTTCCGGTACGGCTATCACTTTCATGCGGGCAGCTTTTGCCGCAATCACTCCGTTGAAAGAATCTTCAATGACGAGACATTCAGTAGGGTGAACATGTAATTTTTCAGCGGTCGTTAGAAAAACAGCAGGGTGTGGTTTACCGTAGGTTTCAAATTCGGCAGAATGTACTTGATCAAAATATTTTTCAATGTTCAGCTTATTAAGCACTGCATGAATAATGCGCTGATATGATGAGGTTGCAAGCCCAATTTTATAACCGCTTTCTTTGAGAGATTGTAATGCTTGCATCACACCCGGTAGGGCTTGTCCGCGCGTGTTGATTTCACGAATAAGAATATCAACTATATCATCTGTTACGGCCTCCACGGTTTTATTTTTCCAACCTACTTTTTTATACCACAATTTCACTACTTCATCAATACGTAAACCAACGGTTTCTTCACAATCAGTATTGGTAAGGTTGATGCCTACTTTTCCAAAACCCTCTATTTCTGCAATTTTCCATAGTGGTTCTGAATCTATCAGTACCCCATCCATATCAAATATTACTGCTTTCATTTTATATTTTTAGCTGATGAACGCTTAATCTTTTTTCAATGTCACTTCATACAAATTTCCGCCACCTAACCCTTTGCGGTACTCATCTGTCATATACCAAGTGTTTTTGTCTTTGAAACAAATTGCTTCACGTTGTTTGATAAAACTCAACTGGTATGATTTTACCTTTCCCTCCCAAAATTTGCTTGCTTCAAAATCTGACACAATATAAAGGCGTGAATAGGTTAATAAAATCAATACATCATGCTTGGATGAATAATCTGCGGCTGTGACAGAACAAAATCTCCAGTCAGACGAACACAATTGAATTGTGCCAATTTTACGGGCAGTATACTTACCCGGCTTATCAGGCAAAACATATATATTAGTTAAACCCGTGAATGGTTCAGTGCGACATTTTGAAAACAAATACAAGCTATCATCTTTCCAAATCATAGCTTCACAATCAAAATTCAATTCATTGGCTTCAGGCGGAAATTTTACTTGATCTTCATACGTGAAACTTATTTTCTTTGACTCAACCTGTTCCTTTTCATGGTAACCTGAACTTACTTTATAAATAGAACAGTGTTCTCGTTTGTTTAAATTATTTCCAAAATCACCAATGAATAGATTACCTTCTGAGTCTTGGGTTATATCTTCCCAATCATTGTTTTTTGCATCTTCAACTTCAACCGTTTTGAATGATCCATCTTTGAGACTAATGATAAATAATTCAGCAGCATTACCCCCGTCATTATGGGTTACCAAGTATTTATCATCAATTAATATCAAGCCAGATGTTTCATACATTTTTTCAGGCAAACTGCTGATTTTTGTACACGTTAACTGCGCAGACAAATTCTGACAAAATATGACGAGTAGATAAAAAATCAAGCTTGAGCAGCGCATGATACAAAGATAGGAAAGCATTGTAATTTAGTTGTAAGCACCCCTATGAAGGCTTTCCATTAAAAGCAAATCTTAACCTATTCAAAACACTGAGATTAGTAAAATTTCTACCTTTGTAATATGTTACACCCGGGCAGCAAAGGTTGGATTAGAAAATATTTCTCTCTCATGGAGAATTATGAGCAGTATCTGGATAAATATCCGGGAACTATTCTTTGTCCTGAAGAGTTGATTTACGGTTACCTTCAGCCCACCGGAATTATGTATGGCTACCCTACTTCACTTGTTTTTTTAGAAGATGAATATCTTTCAAAATGGACTAGTGAAGAAACTTTTAAGGTGCTGCTGCTTGAAGGATTAATTCTGGTTGATCACATTCACACCGGAAAATTTGATCACGCATCGCTAGAAAAATCATTGGAGAAATTTGTAAAGTTCTATGAAAGCACTGAACTTGAAAAAGCCAAACGCAGCTGGTTAAATTTTAAAGGACTGACCATTTACGAGAAGCTTGAATCTATCATTGATCAGCGCGTTGATATCAAGGCAAGTTTTTCAAATAAATTATGGACAAGCTACCTCTACAATAGTTTACTTTTTCATGATTTGCTTTTGTACTATGAATATATGCAAGGGGCTGACGTGGCCTTGCTATGCGAAAAACGCGCAGAAGTTTTATTGGACATGGTAAAAGTTGTAGCATCAGCTGCAAATGTTGACGGTGAACCTGAAGAAGAAGAAGAGAAAATTTTTGAAGTCTTTATCGCTTCTGCTGATCTGGATGATGAAAGACATCAAGTTGCCGAGGAGTTTTTCAAAAACAGAAAAACGCTGAATGACATTTCGTTTAAATATGAAAAGTCGTGGCTGCTTTGTCGCTACATTCTTGAAATTGCCATACTCACCGTATGGAGTGATCATGAGGTGGTAGACTCAGAGCATGAATTCCTCAATAAACTGGTTGAAAAACTGGGAATAGAAGAAGAAGAAAAAGACAAATCATTTGTTGCCATTCAATCGTTCGTCAATAAAAATCAGAATAAAATTCCGTTTCTGCAAGATAAAGGAGATATCAGAATGCTCATGAGCGGCGCAACCGATAGATGGGCAAAAATACTTGGCCGAAGCAAAGATAAACTGGCGGCAGAATTATCGCAAAGCAAAGAACTGGTTGGTTTAATTGCAAAATCTACCAAATCAGATCTGTCAAAAGACGAACGCGAAAAAGTAAAAAAACAATTCAAAGACTTGGCGCGTACAATTCCTTCGCTTGGATTATTTCTTTTGCCCGGCGGTAGTTTGCTCTTGCCAATTGTATTGAAAATTATTCCTGATCTGGTGCCCAGTGCATTTAGGGTGAATGAGGTGGAAGATGAGAATGAAGAAGCGCAAAAAAAAGAGGACAAATAATTGCGGTGAACAATGAATTAGCCATTCTGCTTGCTGAAAACTATACTATTCCATGCTTAAGTCACAAATCATTGCACATTATAAACAAGCCGGCAATAAAGAAATGGCCAAACCCATGGCGGCTTATATGAAGAATAAATTTGAATTTTTTGGCATTAAAACTCCTGAACGAAGAGCCATAAGCAAACACCTTTTGCATGAATTAAAAACTCTTTCATCAAAAGAAACACTGAATTTAGCAAAATCACTTTGGAATGAACCCCAGCGAGAATTACACTATTTTGCGCAAGAACTTTTACTTCAAAATTTTAAAAAGAATTTTTCATCTTCCGATATTGAATGGATGCAGTGGTTTATTGTTCATCAATCATGGTGGGATACTGTTGATGTAATAGCACCCAAACTGATTGCACGCTACATGAAAGAGTTTCCTGAAAAAAGAAATGATCTGGTGAAAAAATGGATTCATTCAGAAAATATCTGGCTCATGAGGTCGGCTCTTCTATTTCAACTCAAGCAGAAAGAACAGGTAGATTTTCCATTTTTGTTCAACACCATTTTAAAATTGAATCACACGAAAGAATTTTTTGTCAATAAAGCCATTGGTTGGATATTGAGAGAATATGCTAAAACTAATCAAGAATTAATCTATACATTCATTGAAACCAACCGTGACAAACTATCTCCACTCAGCGTGCGTGAGGGAATGAAACATGCATAACGTGAGTTGATGTCTCATTTTTCAACGTAATTATTTTTACTTATCGCAAACTTTAGTACATTGGTTCTTCAATCAACTGATTGCCCTATGAACTATTTACATAAACTCATTTTGACTACGGTATTGTTTTTACCAGTACTCAACTTTGCCCAACACCCACAATATATTTATCAGGGAATTTCTATTGGTGAAGATGCCACAACAGGAACAGCAGTGTGTGATGAAGCTTACATGTCTGAAATAATAAAAATAGGCGGCACCTACTATATGTATTATACAACCAAATTTGCCGCAACCAATGAAGATGCCATAGCGTATGCAACATCAACTGATTTGGAAACCTGGGTTATCCAAGATACGATCATGACCGGGTCATCAACAACTACAGACCCGGAATATGTTCTTGGTGGAGCACGCGTAATTAAACTTACCAGCGGACAGTACAGAATGTTTTACCGGTGCGCACCACAATACATTCCACCGGCTGAACCGCAATATCATATTCGCTCTGCCATTTCTAATGATGGTATCAACTTTACAAAAGAAGGTGTTCGCATCTCAAATGAGTTTTTTACTGCCGGAAGTTATTTTACCCACGTGGGTCATTCAGAATTTTATTTTGATCAGGGCGGAAATGTTTCAGCTCTATTAACCGGTAAAGACACCACCATGTCGTCAGGGCCAGATAAAATTTACACCGCAGTTTCTTTTGATGAGGGTTTGACCTTTTCAAATTTTACTCCCCTCTTTGACAATTCACATGATCCGGTTGTAATTGAAGATTCAAGCGGAGTATGGCACGCGTACTTCACATACCTTGATGAAGGATTCAGAACATCTACTTCAACCAACGGAGTGGTTTGGACAAGTCCGGCTGATACCATTTATTTTATGCAAGATGAAACTACCCTGACAGAATCATCATATCCAAAAATTGCCGATCTGGGTGCAGCCGTCGCTGATGATGGTACCATATATATTTATAGTAATTATGCCACCGTGCTGGGTCCGTGGACCAATATTGCCTGGTATTTATTTGGGGGGTATAACGGAATAGAAAGCCCGGGGCTGCAAGAAAATTATTTGATTAGCTGCTGGCCTAATCCGGTATCTGAATATCTGAATATTTCAATTGCATACTCAAATGATATTTCTGATTACGGTATTGAAATGGAATTAAGGAATATGACAGGGCAATTAATTTATAGTTCCGTTGCTTTTGATCAGATGTCTCAAATAGATGTTTCAAATATTCCAGCCGGAATTTATACCCTACATGTTAAACATCAAAACCAAATTTCAGTTTTTAAAATCAGTGTGGTAGCGTCTTTGAATTAATTACTGAATTTCATTAAACCCACTGTTTATCATCACTGCAGATCACATCAATTGATTTTACGTGAGGCATTCTGAGAGTTTAAAAACTATTCCTGCATTCTATTTGCGTGACTGAAAAACCAGTTTGATTTTTTTGCGACAACGAAAATTTCAATTCGTCAATTCATCTAAAATTGAATTCTGAAAATGATAAAAATGAAATTGTTTGGGTTATAAAAATGCCTTTCAGAAAACTTTTTTAAAATATTTTTGATGAGTTATCCACAGGAAAAAATAATATTTCACAAGCCAAAAAAATACCAAATATTTTTTGCATAAAAATATTTTTATGCGCTGAAACATGAATAAAATAAATAGTTTCAGAAGGTGCGCGAAAAAAATAATTTTGCAGATGCGTATAAAAAATGTGTATCAGTAATTCACATTTTCAACAATGCGTTGTTGGAGAAATGATTTTCATATATAAGCATGGAAACAAATTCGCCTTACATTTGACCCATACTCACCTTAAAATTTTTTCAACTATGGCAAAAACAACAGCCAAAAAGAAAGCTCCAGCTAAGAAAGCTGCAGCAAAAAAAGCGGCTCCAAAAAAGAAAGCTGCTGCTAAAAAAGCTGCTCCTAAAAAAGCTGCTGCTAAAAAAGCTGCTCCTAAAAAAGCTGCTCCTAAAAAGCTGCTGCTAAAAAGCTGCTCCTAAAAAGAAAGCTGCTGCTAAAAAAGCTGCTCCTAAAAAAGCTGCTGCTAAAAAAGCTGCTCCTAAAAAGAAAGCTGCTCCTAAAAAAGCTGCTGCTAAAGCTGCTGCACCTGCTGCACCTGCTGCAAAAAAATAAGGAGTACAATGCACTTACAAAAAAGCCGTTCCAATTGGGACGGCTTTTTTATTTTAATGGGTTTTCATTTGTTATATAACTGTGTTCTGATTTTATTAGATGCATTCCCATCAATTAACCAGAGTTAGAATACATCTCTGACTGAAAACGGTCATATCCCAAATTTACCTGAGTTAAAAACTGGAATAACTCTCATTTCTTTCACCCGATAGGGTGATCTCTCTGACGCAATGCCAAGGAATATCGTGGTGGGTTTGTTAAATGGCACCCTAATCATATAATACCAAATGCTGATCTCGAATCAGCATGATAAAAAAATTGATCTCAACTGTTCATGCTTAGACACAGTCATGCTCGATAAAAATTGATTAACCTGGAAACTGTTTAACAAGAATTATTTCTGAATGGCAAATTGATTGATGGTGATGTCATATTCACTGCGTTTTGTCACCAGAATCCAACCCAATTTTTCTTCGCTTCCTACAATTTTTTTAATTGGGATATACGTTGCTATGTCATTTGAAATATTGATACAGTTAAATTCATAGACATTTGAAAAATGAACCAATGTGTCAGTTTTGCTCATCCCACCGTTGTCCGTCTCATAGGATTGCTGATAAACATACATATCAGTGCTGCTCCAATTATCATCTAGTGTAATAATATCACCTGTGGAGCAATAATTGATTTCATCTTTGATATAAACCGTGGCTGAAGTAGGGAAAGGATTGTCACATACATGATGGGTGAGCTGATACTCCTCAACCATGGGCGGGCCATCGTGATAGGTATATGTGTTATAAAGATACATGGTGTCAGAGTTTTCTTTGATACCCACAAAGGATGTCTCATTCAAACATCTAATCTGAATCCAACGATGAAGTACATTGGGATAATTTGGCGTAGATGTAGGGCCATGAATAATTTCAAAATCGTCTATGTCGTCTTTATCAATATCAATAAAGAAGCTGCTATTCTCTCCATTCATTGCAGACAATGTTAGCTCAGGTTTTTCAATTTTCATCTTTGATTTATCCCCTATTGTCATTACGTCTGAAGGAGTATCTTTATTACAAGAACCTAAAATCAATATTGAATAAATTGAAAATATGATTTTATGATAAAAATATTTTTTTCGCAGCATATTCATAATTACGCATAACTATTTTAAATGGTTGGTAACAACTTCTTCCACATTATTCCAATACTCAATTTGATTTAATCAATTATCTGAATTCAGCTTTCGTTTTGGCTACTGGCGATTGATTTGCTGTTTGAGTCCCAAAACATGAAAGGGAATTGGACTTCCCAATACAGAAACCGTATCCTTATTGCGCGGTGCAGCTAATTGAAAGGAATGAATTATTGGTGTCAGTTTTTACGTCTGCCATGTGGCAAGCACTACCATGATAACGATCATTGGACTATCTAATACAGTTCAAAAAACCAATACATGTCAGCATTTTAATTTTTTTTACTGACATCAATCAAGAAGCCTAACATTAATTTGTAGGCACCGGTTCAGTATTTGATTTGAACACATATCTCAACCCAATACCGGCCGTAGGAAATAATTCAAAATTTGCGCTCTTTGCAAAATCAAATTCATTGTAAATATCATTTTGCTCTTTTTCTGAAACTCCAAAACGCATAACACCTGCATAGTTGCCGGTGAAATTGAGAATAAAATTCTCTGTGATATTAAAATTAAAAGAAAGACCCAGAACCACACCTGCACCAATATACGAAGTGACCGCCATAGCTGAATCCTGTCCAACCCCCGAATAAGGATTCGTATGTTCAAATTTCCAATCAGTACCACTTGAATCAAGTACATGATAATAACTCCAGTTGCGTTTTGTCAAAGAACTATACGCCACCATCGCATCGGCGTGAAAACAAAGCCAATCGTAAGATATTTGTCTTTCAAAACCAAAGCGCAAATCATAATGATTGCCATATAAATCTTTTTGACGGGTAGTTACTATACTATCATTGGCAGCAAAAATATCTCGTCCAGGATAATTGTACTGAAAACCCATTGAAGTTCCCAATCTAAGATATGAATATGTACCCGCCGGAAACCTGAATTCAACCTGTATACGATTAAATTCTGATGTGGTGAATCTCAATCCTACATCCCCGTGTCGCACGGTGTCTTCTTGACTCAATACAAAAACACTGCTTAGGCATAATACCATAATCAAACTCCATCTTCTCATACGAATTGCTTTTTTGATGAATTGAATTTTAACTGAATTGCATGAACAATTTGAAAAATGCAAAACAGTTGATTAGTCTAAGATAACCATTTTTACAATTCTACGGATGCTGACCTGATTGGTTGAGTTTTTCTGAAATCAAAATGCCCTTTTTTGAATAAACCCTGTGATGCCATACCAGTTTCTCGTAAATATATTCCTCATGCACACGACCATTTTTATAATAAATCCTCACAATTTTTATCACGCCGTCATTCCGCTTATAGTATTCCAATGTATAAGAAATGAGTTTTCCTTTAGCCGATTTAATTGTGATTTCACGATATCCGTCTTCAGCGTTTGGTTTAAACTCTTGAATGTTTTTGTCATCAAGTACCACTTTTTCATTGATAAAGAAATTGGCAGAATCAGCGCATTCATTCTCTTTCTCTTGCTTCAGACGTTCGGCTTCTTTCTGTCTTTGACGCTCCTCTTCTTCTTTCAACAAACGGTGATATAAAGTGTCAGGCAAACTCACGGTAACAGTATAATCATCACGCATTTCACTTTCGCGCACCACTTTTCCGTCTTCATCAAATTCAGTCACTTTTTGATACCATTGAATACCTGCATCTGGGTGCGAATTATATTCAGCTTTTTTTATTGCACCACTCTCATAGTAACTGAAATTAACTGAACTGATCAAACCTGATCTTGAGGTTCCCATGTAATAAATTTCTGTGCCCTTACTATCATAGGCTCTTGCATATCCCCCAGCCATATATTGCATTGAATTGCTATGAAATTCCTCCGTTGATATTTTGCCATTTTTATGATAGCAATAAACAAAGGTTCCGTTTTCTGCTTCAACCGTTTTCTTATTGTATTGCGCATTTGCACTAATTGCAAATAGTGACCAGCCACAAATAAAAAGGGTATTTATTTTTAATATCTGAAAAATCTTAAAAACCATAAATGGAGTTTATTGGTTTATCTCAACACTATGCAAACAAGTCTACAATTAATAAGCCATTCTGTTCAACAAAAAAAAACCTGCCACAGCGGACAGGTTTCTGAATGATTGTCAATATTTATTCAATTCCTATTTTCTTTTTCAAATCTTTTGGAATTGCTTCTTTGTGCAAATAGATATTGATTGTTTTGTATTTAAAATATGCTTCAGAAATAAACATGTACCCATCACAGTCATTCGATGTGCCCCAAGAATTTTTAATTAGCAACCATTTTTTTCCGGCAGCATCCTTATACAAACCTACTGCATGCATACCGTGGTCATCTGTAGTGCGTTTATTATCATAAGCCAACTGACGCATTTCAGTTGTGATCACATCTTCTTCAACAGGTGTTGTAAAACAAGATGATTTTTTAGCCGAACCTGCATCTGAGAAATTTTTATTGTTTTCACCTTCAACAAAAATGGTTGATTTATCTTTTGGTACTAAGGCAATGGCATTTCTGAAATCAAAATAATCTTCAGACACATCAGCTGCCCAAGCAAAAGTATAACCTTGCATCAACGAATATTCAGCGGCTGCCCATAACTCATCCATAGTAACATTGTATGATTTGTCCCAAACCCAATTGTCTGCAATTTCCAACCGACATTCTTGATATAATTCATGATTAGTGAATGAAGTCAGAGAATAATAATTATCCATGTTTAAACCAAGTTCATCACGGAATGTTAAAGGGTTATAATCTTTACCATTGTATTTGAATTTAAATTCTTCAGCATTTTCAGGGAGATATCCTAAGTAGGCATTCAAAATTCCGCGCACGGCATCTAACCAAGCCGTTGTCAATCCTTGATTTTCCCCAAGATTTTTACGGTGCTCAAGCAAGCCATTCACTGCACCTTTTAATACTGAAGTGAGTTCAGAATGATTATGTCCTTTGGTTCCGTAATTCAACCCGGTAAAAACTTCATTAGGTACAATTCCAAAACGAGATATTACCCAAGGAATATCATGAAATGCACCACCTTCATCAAAATTAGTATTGCCATCTGTACGAATATATTTTTCAGCTTTTCCAAGGTATGCCTGATACACGATATACATCTCAGCCAAAACATGTTCACCTTTACCTGATCTTTTTATTTCAGACTCAAAAAATGACAAGGCTGAAAAACTCCAGCAGGTTCCTGTCCATCCTTGAGACTGAACCGGTGTTGCATCTAAATGAACCAGTTTTTCAAACTTGTATTCACTGCCTTCAGTATTGGTAGTGAACTCTTGCGCAAATGGCGATGCACTAAAAAACAGCGCCAGAATAATAACGATTCTTTTCATGTAATTTAATTTTTAATTGCCTGTAAAATAATTCCGGTTAGCTATTCAACCCATCAAAATGAATTCAGGCAATACGTTGTTTATTAAATCTGATGCCTGCAATTCATTATTGAAAGCAACAGGATTAAATTGGTTAAGTAAAATTAGCAATATAGATGAGAAAGACAATCAACGAAAGCGTTTAAGGTCGGTTTTTGCCTTACAAAAGACCAAATTCAGAGACAAACGGGACGCTTAGGGTTTTAAAATCCAGGTAGAATAACCTTCAGATTCTAGTTTGGTTCGAAAACTTTCAGCATCAGATTCAGTGGTAAAATCTCCCGCGCTTACTCGATACAAACCATTTTCATGATCAAATATCAACGCAGAATAACCGCCTGATTTTAATTTTTCAACTTGTCTTTCAGCATTTTGTTCAACAGAAAAGCAGCCGGCAATCACGTGAAAATCTCCACTTGCCAAAACGGGTGTTGAGGTTTCCGCAGTGTTTGCAACTTGCTTCTCAAGTTCAACTGGAATATATATTTCTTCGTTGATTTCAAGACTATATACTGAAACGTGGTCAGGTAAACTTGATGTTAACTCGTCTAATGATTTCCAATCAGTACTCAAATCAATTGTAAATTGATGATCACGTTGCTGATATGTTTCAGTCTGTTTTTTATGAAAGGGATTAAAATCTGATAAATGTATTTTACCGGTAGATAACATGTCCGTTTTCATAGGTATCCAATATGAGTAGAACATGGCAGGTAAAACTACTGCAGCAGCTAAGGCATACTTCCAGTTTTTCTTCTTTTTTATTACCTGTTTTTGAATTGGAATTACCTTGTCTTCTTCTTTCTTTACCTCAACTATTGGCTCAGACACACGCATGGTAATCACCGGTGTTTCTTTTTTCTTTGGCAATTTTTCTTCAGCACTTGAAGATGATTTTTTCTCAACTGAAATTGCTGAATCATGTACTTTTTTAGCTGTGATTTCTTCAGATTTTTCTGTTAAGATTTTCTTGCTTACTGCATGATATGTAACCGGAATTAAACCATACGAACTGAGCAACAAATTTCTTTCAATACTTTGCTCAAATACTATTTTATCAATATGTGTATAAAGAAAACCAATTTCAGATAATTCAATTCGTTCACCATGTTGTAATTTGCTTTTCCAATGAACGATGGTAGCTGTGATTTGCTCAATGGCCTGCTCGTAACTAATTGCATTTGCACTTGCTATTTCATGCGCCAATAGCCCGTCATGTCGGGTTAAACTACTGTTAAATATAATTCTTTTACACGGGGGGAATATTTTTCCTGAAACCTCATGCAAACTCGCCGGTTCATAGCTGCCTATAAAACCACCAAAACCCGGCACAATAACGCAGTCATGTCGTTGTAGAAGATGAATAATATGATGATCCAGATCCTGCATGTGTATTACAAAGGTACGTTTTTTTAATCGTAATTTGACGGGTATCGCTCATTCTCTCTTCAGTTCAAAATCACCAACCCGGTGGTGACTTGTACGTGAAAATGGGTTTGTGGTTTCTGTCAGAAATTTGTAACGTGCTGTCAGATGATTCGTTTTAGCATGATAGCGGAGATAGTAACAACTACTTTTTCTAATAAAAATCTTTTATCGTGGGCTCTCTTTTGTATACTGATCAATGACAAAATCCTTTACTTCAATATTCAATACATTGTGTAGTTTTTGAATATCTTTTAATGCAGACTTATAATTTTCGCATTCTGCCAGCAGAATTGATTTTACATTTTCACCGGCCAAGTTTATTTCAATTGAACGATGCCTGTGTCCGCCACCTGATAGCGGCACACCGCCAACGGAATTGTATTGTGCTGAAAGGCATAAATATTTGTATGGCTCAAGTGATTTCCACGCGCCTATTTTTTTACCCAATCGCTTTTTATATCTTCTGAATTGTCGGGTATTCATATCAAATTCTATTCCCTCAATGCCCATGAACAAATTGACTAATATGCCAATCAGAATCGCTATGAATACAAAAGAATAAACTTTCGAGTTAAAATCAATTGAATTACTCTTTGCTATGATAATTAATGAAAGACCGCAACCAATAATTAAAAATCCAGAAAATGTCGGCAAAAAACCTCTGAAATATGCCCCGAGTTTTAATTCGTAAAATCCATTCTTATAATTTTCTAATCTCATGTTAAAATACGCCACTCAAATATAAAATAAAAAGAGGCCGCACTTAACTGCAGCCTCTTAACTTTTTTGTGCTTGTTTTTTATTTCAATACTGTTACGTGTCCTCTGTGACGGTGACGTTTGTCTGATTTGTTATCTCCAAATTCAATCTGCCATACATACACTCCATCCTCCACCAATCCTTGACTTCCATAAGTACCATCCCAGCCTACAGTTGAGTTGTATGATTCAAACACAATCTCTCCCCAGCGGTTGAAAATGGTTAGGTGATAATCATACGCATCAAAGCCTGCTGTAAATACCGGATAGAACGTATTATTATTACCATCTCCGTCAGGTGTAAATACATTTGGAACATAGAAAATCAACACATCCTGCACTTCAATAGTTGCTGTTGCAGTGTCTGAACATCCGGCATAGTTTGATGCAACCAGTGTTACAGTGTACTCCATGTTTCCAATTTGAGGGAAAGTATGCTCCGGATCTGTTTGCAATGAACCTGATCCATCTCCAAAATCCCAAACATAATTATCTGCATTTAGTGATTCATTGGTGAATTGTACCACCGGGCTGTCTATCGTTACTGTTGTATTATCCATGGTGAAATTTGCCTCTGGTTGTGCTATTACAGTAATATAATCTGCATAGCTTGCTGATGAAGTACATCCTTCAAGTGTTGTCACTGTCAAACTCACATCATAAACACCTGGGGTGAGGTAAGTATTGCTCACCGAGCCACATCCTGACGTTGCATTACCGTCTCCAAAATTCCAAGTACAATTGTCACCTGCAGGTATTGTTTGATTGGTAAAGTTTACTGTCAACGGATCGCACCCTATCAAAACATCCCCCATAAACACCACATCCGGAAGCGGATTAACAACCACGTCTACCTGATCGGTTGATGAACATTCTCCACCACATTGAGTAGCCGTTACAGTATAGGTTGTTGTGCCCACCGGTGGCGTGAATGCAGTGCTGTTGATTACTCCGTTATCCCAGCTAATAACCGCAGCATCCGGATTACTTGCTGTAAGGGTGACTACTTCTCCTTCGCATAATGTAACATCAACTCCTGCGTTTACTGTCGGTGTGGTTACACCAATAATAATTTGTTGGGTCACCGTAATTTGATTGCCGCAGTTATCTGTCACGCTATATGTTCGCGTGATGATTTCTCCGTTGCAGGTGTTGTTGTCTGATGCATCTGATACCCACGCTACAACCGGTGATGCCGTGCAGTTATCCGCCTCATCTATCACCACCGATACGTTTGGTGCCGGTACACTTGATGCACATGATACATTGATTGGGGCAGGGTTAGATGCCGTTGGATTGGTGATATCATTCACAATGATTTGTTGTGTGACCGTGATTTGATTTCCGCAGTTGTCCGTTACACTATACGTTCTTGTAATCGTCTCAGGACACGTATTGCCATCTGATACATCACTCACAAATTGTACAAGTGGTGATGCCGTGCAGTTGTCGGCCTCGTCGATAACAACTGCAGGGTTTGCTGCCGGCACATCTGCTATACATTCTACCGTCACTGATGCCGGATTCGACGCCGTTGGATTGGTGGTGTCATCCACAATAATTAATTGTGTTACGTTGATTGTATTTCCACAATCGTCCGTGATGCTATACGTTCTTGTTATCGTCTCTGGACAAGTATTCCCATCTGATACATCACTCACAAATTGTACATCCGGATTTGCCGTGCAGTTGTCTGCTTCATCTGTAATTAACGTTACATCAGCCACCGGTACATCGGCTATACACTGAACCGCAATATTCGCCGGTGCTGTTCCCGTTGGGTTGGTAATATCATTCACAATGATTTGCTGTGTTACCATGATTTGGTTGGCACAGTTGTCCGTTACACTATATGTTCTTGTAATAGTTTCAGGGCAGGTATTGCCATCTGATACATCACTCACAAAAGCAACTGTCGGTACTCCTCCATTGTCCGCTTCATCTATCACAACCAATGGATCTGGCACAGGTACATCTGCTATACATTCTACCGTTACCCCTGCCGGGTTCGATGCCGTTGGCAAAATGATGTCTGATACAATAATGGTTTGCGTTACCGTAATTTGATTACCGCAGTTATCCGTTACGCTATATGTTCTGGTAATCGTCTCTGGACAAGTTAATCCATCTGACACATCACTTACAAAAGTCACCGTTGGATTCAGTGTGCAGTTGTCTGCCTCATCTATCACTACCAATGGATCTGCTGCTGGTACATTGGCTATCACATCTACCGTAACACTTGCCGGATTGGATGCTGTTGGATTAGTTGTATCATCTACAACAATAGTTTGGGTCACGTTGATCGTATTTCCACAGTTATCCGTTACACTATAGGTTCTTGTTATGGTCTCAGGACAAGTATTGCCATCACTTGCATCACTCACAAAAGCTACTGTTGGAACTGAGCAGTTGTCTGCTTCATCTATCACTACCAATGGATCTGCTGCCGGTACATCTGCTATACATTCTACCGTCACTGATGCCGGATTCGACGCCGTTGGATTGGTGGTGTCATCAACAATAATTAATTGTGTTACGTTGATTGTGTTTGAGCAATCATCCGTGATACTATAGGTTCTTGTAATAGTCTCTGGACAAGTATTACCATCTGATACATCACTCACAAATTGTACATCCGGATTTGCCGTGCAGTTGTCTGCTTCATCGGTAATCAACGTTACATCAGCTGCCGGCACGTCCGCTATACACTGAACAGTAATATTTGCCGGGGCTGTTCCCGTTGGGTTAGTGATATCATTCACAATGATTTGTTGTGTTACCATGATTTGGTTAGCACAGGCATCCGTTACTGAATACGTTCTTGTGATCGTCTCTGGACAAGTTAATCCATCTGATACATCACTCACAAATGCAACGGTCGGTACTCCATTATTGTCCGCCTCATCTATCACCACCGTTGGGTCCGGTGCTGGTACATCTGCTATACATTCTACTGTAACAGGAGCCGGATTTGACGCCGTTGGCATGATTGGATCAGTAATCAAAATTAATTGCGTTACCGTAATTTGATTGCCGCAATTGTCCGTTACACTATATGTTCTTGTAATAGTCTCCGGACACAAGTTGCCGTCCGTTACATCACTTACAAAAGCTACCGTTGGGTTCAGCGTGCAGTTGTCTGCCTCATCTACAACAACCGTTGGATCCGGCGCCGGGGCAGGACCGCCGGGAACTGTTATGCTTGCCGGGTTTGATGCCGTTGGATTGGTTGTATCATCTACAACAATAGTTTGCGTTACTGTGATCGTATTGCCACAGTCATCCGTAATACTATAGGTTCTTGTAATGGTCTCAGGACAAGTGTTGCCATCGCTTACATCACTTACAAAGGCTACCGTTGGATTTGCTGTGCAATTGTCTGCTTCATCGGTAATCAAGGTTGGGTCTGCTGCAGGGACATCGCCTATGCACTCAACCGTTATGTTTGCCGGGGCCGTGGCGGTTGGGTTGGTGGTGTCATCAACAACGATGGTCTGTGTTACGTTGATCGTATTTGAGCAATCGTCCGTGATACTATAGGTTCTTGTAATAGTCTCTGGACAAGTATTCCCATCTGATACATCACTCACAAATTGTACATCCGGATTTGCCGTGCAGTTGTCTGCTTCATCGGTAATCAACGTTACATCAGCTGCCGGTACGTCTGCTATACACTGAACAGTAATATTTGCCGGGGCTGTCCCCGTTGGGTTAGTAATATCATTCACCATGATTTGTTGTGTTACCATGATTTGGTTAGCACAGGCATCCGTTACTGAATACGTTCTTGTGATCGTCTCAGGACAAGTTAATCCATCTGATACATCACTCACAAATGCAACGGTCGGTACTCCATTATTGTCCGCCTCATCT
The DNA here is from genome assembly GCA_016708105.1 of Crocinitomicaceae bacterium. Classification (NCBI taxonomy): domain Bacteria; kingdom Pseudomonadati; phylum Bacteroidota; class Flavobacteriia; order Flavobacteriales; family Crocinitomicaceae; species Crocinitomicaceae bacterium. The sequence continues at coordinate 41,093 of JADJGJ010000005.1, read as the reverse complement.
ATCACTACTGTTGGGTCTGCTGCCGGTACATCTGCTATACATTCTACTGTAACAGGAGCCGGATTTGACGCCGTTGGCATGATTGGATCAGTAATCAAAATGGTTTGCGTTACCGTAATTTGATTGCCGCAATTGTCCGTTACACTATACGTTCTGGTAATAGTCTCAGGACACAAGTTGCCGTCCGTTACATCACTTACAAAGGCTACCGTTGGGTTCAGCGTGCAGTTGTCTGCCTCATCTATCACCACCGTCGGGTCCGGGGCCGGGACAGGTCCGCCGGGAACTGTTACACTTGCAGGGTTTGACGCTGTCGGGTTAGTTGTATCATCTACAACTATTGTTTGGGTTACCGTGATCATGTTGCCGCATGCATCCGTGATTGAGTACGTTCTTGTGATTGTCTCAGGACAAGTATTGCCATCACTTGCATCACTTACAAAAGCTACTGTTGGAACTGAGCAGTTGTCCGCTTCATCGGTAATCAAGGTCGGGTCTGCTGCAGGGACATCTGCTATGCACTGAACGGTAATGTTTGCCGGTGCTGTCGCTGTTGGATTGGTGGTATCATCCACCACGATGGTCTGTGTCACGTTGATCGTGTTTCCGCAATCATCCGTGATACTATACGTTCTTGTAATGGTCTCAGGACAGGTATTACCATCTGATACATCACTCACAAAGGCTACAACCGGGTTTGCCGTGCAATTGTCTGCCTCATCAGTTATCAAGGTGACATCCGACACTGGTACATCAGCTATACATTGCACCGTAACGTTCGCCGGTGCGGTTCCTGTTGGGTTAGTAATATCGTTCACCGTGATAGTTTGTGTTACCAGTATCACGTTGGCGCATGCATCCGTTACTGAGTACGTTCTTGTAATAGTCTCTGGGCATGTGTTGCCATCTGATACATCACTCACAAAGGCTACTGTCGGTACTCCGTTATTGTCCGCCTCATCTATCACCACCGTTGGATCCGCTGCCGGTACATCACCTATACATTCTACCGTTACAGGGGCAGGATTTGACGCCGTTGGCATGATTGGGTCGGTAATCAAAATTAATTGGGTTACCGTGATTTGATTACCACAATTGTCCGTTACACTATACGTTCTTGTAATCGTCTCTGGACACAAGTTGCCATCTGTTACATCACTCACAAAGGCTACTGTTGGGTTCAGCGTGCAGTTGTCTGCCTCATCTACAACAACCGTTGGATCCGGCGCCGGGGCTGGGCCTCCGGGAACTGTTATACTTGACGGGTTTGATGCTGTCGGATTAGTTGTATCATCTACCACGATTGTTTGTGTTACCGTGATGGTGTTTCCACATGCATCCGTGATTGAATAAGTTCTTGTTATGGTCTCGGGGCAGGTGTTGCCATCGCTTGCATCACTTACAAAAGCTACTGTCGGTACTGAACAGTTGTCCGCTTCATCGGTAATCAATGTCGGGTCAGATACAGGTACATCAGCTATACATTGAACCGTGATGTTTGCCGGGGCGGTGGCGGTTGGGTTGGTGGTATCATCAACAACGATTGTTTGGGTTACGTTGATACTGTTGCCACAATCGTCCGTGATGCTATACGTTCTTGTAATAGTCTCAGGACAAGTATTACCATCTGACACATCACTCACAAATTGTACATCCGGATTTGCTGTGCAGTTGTCTGCTTCATCGTTAATCAACGTTACATCAGCCGCCGGTACGTCTGCTATACACTGAACAGTAATATTTGCCGGGGCTGTCCCCGTTGGGTTAGTGATATCATTCACCGTAATAGTTTGTGTTACTGTGATTACATTGGCACAGTTGTCCGTTACTGAATACGTTCTTGTGATCGTCTCTGGACAAGTTAATCCATCTGATACATCACTCACAAATGCAACGGTCGGTACTCCATTATTGTCCGCCTCATCTATCACCACCGTTGGGTCCGGTGCTGGTACATCTGCTATACATTCTACTGTAACAGGAGCCGGATTTGACGCCGTTGGCATGATTGGATCAGTAATCAAAATTAATTGCGTTACCGTAATTTGATTGCCCCGCAATTGTCCGTTACACTATACGTTCTTGTAATAGTCTCAGGACACAAGTTGCCGTCCGTTACATCACTTACAAAGGCTACCGTTGGGTTCAGTGTGCAGTTGTCTGCCTCATCTACAACAACCGTTGGATCCGGCGCCGGGGCTGGGCCTCCGGGAACTGTTATACTTGACGGGTTTGATGCTGTCGGATTAGTTGTATCATCTACCACGATTGTTTGTGTTACCGTGATGGTGTTTCCACATGCATCCGTGATTGAATAAGTTCTTGTTATGGTCTCGGGGCAGGTGTTGCCATCGCTTGCATCACTTACAAAAGCTACTGTCGGTACTGAACAGTTGTCCGCTTCATCGGTAATCAACGTTGGGTCTGCGGCCGGAACATCACCTATGCACTCAACCGTGATGTTTGCCGGGGCCGTGGCTGTTGGGTTAATATTGTCATTAATCACAATAGTTTGAGTACACGTTGCCGTACTGCCACAATCATCTTGTATACTATATGTCCTTGTTACTGTTTCAGGACAAGTATTGCCATCTGATACTTCGCTCACCAAAGTAAAACTTGCCGTATTGATGGTGCCTCCCACCGATGAGGATGAACCTCCCGCTGCCACAAATGCAGCATAGTTTGCATAAGCCGGTTGTTCTGTAATTGAACATACAGCCGTGAGGTTACCCGGACATGTCAGCGTTGGAAGGGTATTAATTACACTGATGGTAAATGTTTGTGGAGTACCACTGCATCCACTTAATACCGGGGTTACTGTGATAGTCGCGGTTGCTGTTGTTCCAGGTGTTGGATTTAATCCCGTAAACGAAGCGATATCACCACTGCCGCTTGCTGCAAGACCAATACTTGTATTGTTATTCGTCCAGTTGAAAGTTGCTCCTGCGGTACCTACAAATGTTACTGCTGTGGTTGCCGTGTTTGCACAAAGGGTTTGATCCGCTGGATCGGTTAGCGTTGGTATTGGATTTACCGTAATAGTAAATGTTTGCGCAGTACCCGTGCAGCCTGCCAAGGTTGGTGTTACTGTAATAGTTGCCGTTACCGGGGTGGTGCCTGCATTAATAGCTGTAAATGATGCTATGTTTCCACTTCCACTTGCTGCAAGACCGATTGAAGGCGTATTGTTTGTCCAGTTGAATGTAGCTCCTGCTGTACCCGTGAATGTTACTGCTGTAGTTGCCGTGCTTGCGCAGAGTGTTTGGTCAGCTGGATCGTTCACCATTGGAGGGTTTGGATCTACTAAAGTGATCAACGTTGCACTCGTGCTCACACATGATCCCATGCTCACTTAAGTTAGTGTACGCTCCGGCATTAAGACCCGTTATCACTATTGATCCTCCCGCATTAGAGGTCATCGCTAATGGTCCAACAGGTACGCCGTCATCTGTATAACTCACGCTATATGCCGTACTGGCTGCTAATCCCGTGATCGTTATGGTTCCGTCTGTGCCGGTACAAATGGTTGGGTTGGTGCCTGCAACTGCAATCACCGGATTTGGATTCACTGTAATGGTAAATGTTTGTGGGGTACCTGTACATGGTCCAAGTACCGGAGTCACGGTAATGGTTGCCGTTACTGGCGCACCTGTGCCATTGATTCCCGTAAATGATGCAATATTGCCTGTGCCACTGGCTGCAAGACCTATGCCTGTATTGTTGTTTGTCCAGTTAAATGTCGCTCCGGCTGTACCCATAAAGTTTACAGCTGTTGTTGTTCCTCCTGCACAAACACTTTGATCTGCAGGATCTGTAACTGTTGGTGTTGGGTTGACTGTAATGGTAAATGTTTGTGGAGTGCCGGTACATGGGCCCAATACCGGAGTTACAGTAATAGTTGCTGTTATGGGAAGCGCTGTTGCATTGGTGGCTGTGAATGATGCTATATTACCGCTGCCACTCGCTGCTAAACCTATCGCTGTATTGCTGTTCGTCCAGTTAAACGTGGCTCCCGCTGTACCTGTGAAGTTCACCGCTGTCGTTGCGTTGCCAGAACACAAAGTCTGGTCCGCCGGATCTGTCACCGTTGGTGTTGGGTTTACCGTAATAGTAAATGTTTGTGGAGTGCCTGTACATGGACCCAATACCGGAGTTACAGTAATAGTTGCTGTTATGGGAAGCGCTGTCGCATTGGTGGCTGTGAATGATGCTATATTACCGCTGCCGCTTGCTGCAAGACCAATACTTGTATTGTTATTCGTCCAATTGAAAGTTGCTCCCGCTGTTCCGGTAAAGTTTACCGCTGTAGTAGCATTGCCTGAACACAAAGTTTGATCTGCCGGATCAGTTACTGTTGGAATTGGATTTACCGTAATAGTAAATGTTTGCGCAGTACCCGTGCAGCCTGCCAAGGTTGGTGTTACTGTAATAGTTGCCGTTACCGGGGTGGTGCCTGCATTAATAGCTGTAAATGATGCTATGTTTCCACTGCCGCTTGCTGCAAGACCGATTGAAGGTGTATTGTTTGTCCAGTTGAATGTAGCTCCTGCTGTACCCGTGAATGTTACTGCTGTAGTTGCCGTGTTCGCGCAGAGTGTTTGGTCAGCTGGGTCGTTCACCATTGGAGGGTTTGGATCTACTAAAGTGATCAACGTCGCACTCGTGCTCACACATGATCCCATGCTCACCTGGAAGTTAGTGTACGCTCCGGCATTAAGACCCGTTATCACGATCGAACCTCCCGCATTAGAGGTCATCGCTAATGGTCCAACAGGTACGCCGTCATCTGTATAACTCACGCTATATGCCGTGCTGGCTGCTAATCCCGTGATCGTTATGGTTCCGTCTGTGCCGGTACAAATGGTTGGGTTGGTGCCTGCAACTGCAATCACTGGATTTGGCGTAACTGTAATCGTAAAAGTCTGTGGTGTTCCCGTACAGCCGCCTGTGGTTGGAGTAACCGTTATTGTTGCTGTAATTGGAGCTCCAGTACCGTTAACTCCTATAAATGATGCAATATTTCCTGTACCACTTGCCGCAAGGCCAATACTGGTGTTATTGTTGGTCCAGTTATATGTTGTACCGGCTATCGATCCGGTAAAGTTCACCGCCGTGGTTGATCCTCCTGCACAAATACTCTGGTCAGCCGGATCTGTAACTGTTGGTGTTGGGTTGACTGTAATGGTAAATGTTTGCGCAGTACCCGTGCAGCCTGCCAAGGTTGGTGTTACTGTAATAGTTGCTGTTACCGGGGTGGTGCCTGCGTTGGTGGCTGTAAATGATGCTATGTTTCCACTGCCGCTTGCTGCTAGACCGATTGAAGGTGTATTGTTTGTCCAGTTATATGTTGTCCCTGCAATTGCGCCTGTGAAGTTTACCGCAGTTGTTGCCGTGTTCGCGCAGAGTGTCTGGTTGGCTGGGTCGGTTACTGTTGGTATTGGATTCACCGTAATAGTAAATGTTTGCGCAGTGCCCGTGCAGCCACCCAAGGTTGGTGTTACTGTAATAGTTGCTGTTACCGGGGTGGTGCCTGCATTAATAGCTGTAAATGATGCTATGTTTCCACTTCCACTTGCTGCAAGACCGATTGAAGGTGTATTGTTTGTCCAGTTGAATGTAGCTCCTGCTGTACCCGTGAATGTTACTGCTGTAGTTGCCGTGTTCGCACAGAGTGTCTGGTTGGCTGGGTCGGTTACTGTTGGTATTGGATTCACCGTAATAGTAAATGTTTGCGCAGTGCCCGTGCAGCCACCCAAGGTTGGTGTTACTGTAATAGTTGCTGTTACCGGGGTGGTGCCTGCATTAATAGCTGTAAATGATGCTATGTTTCCACTTCCACTTGCTGCAAGACCGATTGAAGGTGTATTGTTTGTCCAGTTGAATGTAGCTCCTGCTGTACCCGTGAATGTTACTGCTGTAGTTGCTGTGTTCGCGCAGAGTGTTTGGTTGGCTGGGTCGGTTACTGTTGGTATTGGATTCACCGTAATAGTAAATGTTTGCGCAGTGCCCGTGCAGCCTGCCAAGGTTGGTGTTACTGTAATAGTTGCTGTTACCGGGGTGGTGCCTGCGTTGGTGGCTGTAAATGATGCTATGTTTCCACTGCCGCTTGCTGCTAGACCGATTGAAGGTGTATTGTTTGTCCAGTTATATGTTGTCCCTGCAATTGCGCCTGTGAAGTTTACCGCAGTTGTTGCCGTGTTCGCGCAGAGTGTCTGGTTGGCTGGGTCGGTTACTGTTGGTATTGGATTCACCGTAATAGTAAATGTTTGCGCAGTGCCCGTGCAGCCACCCAAGGTTGGTGTTACTGTAATAGTTGCTGTTACCGGGTGGTGCCTGCATTAATAGCTGTAAATGATGCTATGTTTCCACTTCCACTTGCTGCAAGACCGATTGAAGGTGTATTGTTTGTCCAGTTGAATGTAGCTCCTGCTGTACCCGTGAATGTTACTGCTGTAGTTGCCGTGTTCGCACAGAGTGTCTGGTTGGCTGGGTCGGTTACTGTTGGTATTGGATTCACCGTAACTGTAACAGTTTGTGGCGTTCCAGGACATCCACCGAAACTGGGTGTAACCGTGTAAGTAACTGTCTGCACTGATGAAGTTGTATTAGTGAGGGTGTTGTTTAGTGTTGAAGCAGTTTGAACAGTAGTGCTTTCACCAGTAACATTTCCATTTGCTGTTGCAACCCAAGTGAAGGTTGAACCTGGAATAGTGCTAGTAAGAGGAATGTTAACAGTTCCGCCACTACAAATAGCAGCGGTGCTTGGACTGGTCATTGTGTTTGGCGTAGGAATGTAGATTGTGATTGAGCCGTTACCCGTGTTAGAACCAGGATTACAACCCCCGCCAGAAGGAACCAAACTTGAACCGCCACCGCCGCCGCCACCGCCAATAAGAGTAGTCATATTGATATTATCACTACCGCCGCCGCCGCCGCCATAGTATCCGCCGCCGCCGCCGCCGCCTGGGGCATAGCCATAATTAATATCAACTCCACCAACTCCACCTTGACCAAAAGTTCCAGCGCCTCCCCATCCACCTCCTGCAGTCCAAGGCGGACCAGCAGCTCCGCCTGCAGAAGTTGTTGCACCACCACCACCAACACCAAAAGGACTTGTCCCCGCTTCACCTGAAGCACATCCTCCATAACCCCCCTCACCATAATCATCACCGCCACCGTCTCCGCCGCCGCCGCCGGCGACGATCAACGCATTAGCCATTCCACCCGGAGGTGCGGAAATGTACGATGCTCCCCCTCCTCCGCAACCTTGATATCCTGCAATGCTTGAATTTTGACCTGAACCTCCTCCTCCATAACCTGCGGCAGGGCATCCACCCTGACCTCCAACAACAATTTGCAAAGTCTGACCTGGAGTAACAGTAATTGTTCCTGTAACAGTTGCACCCAATCCACCAGGACCACCACCTTGTGCTCCCTCCACCACAACTGTAAGGCTAGTTACACCGGCAGGAACTGTATAGCTTTGAACACCTCCCGTGTAATTAAAAGTTACGGGAGTCCCACACGGTGGAGGAGGTGGCGTGGAACAAGAAATTGTTGCTGCCCATCCTGGATACCCTATTATAAAATCCGAGGAAAAAACCAGGGTTAAACACTCACCACTCGCCGTAATTGTTCCGGGACTGGCAGCACCAGTGTAGGTTCCAACGATAGGAGAACCAGTTGTTGGTCCATCATAAATAGTTAAAAAATCATATCCACTTTCAATGCTGAAAGAAGTAAAAGTCAATATGACCGGATTACCAGGGGTACCAGAGCAAATTGTTTGAGTATAGAATTCTGAGCTCAAATAATTTCCTGCTGAACCACCACTATCATAAAAAGTACCTGAACACGCAGTAATTGTTCCATTACCCATGTTATAGGTTTGAGCATAGTTAAAGTTAACTCCTGTAAAAATTATAACTGCAGCTAGTATCCAGTTTTTTATTCTCATATGAAGTAAATTTTTTGAGTCAAAATCCAAATTTTTTTTAATCCCGCTACACTATTTTTGAAGTAGGCCATTTATGTGATCAACTGAATATAATACCAACACGAATTCAGTTCCTGCCAATTTTATTATAACATCTTCTTTTTGGCTTATATCAATCTTTAGTAAAAGAATATTCAATATTCCCTGCTCGAACATCTGCATGAGTTCAATTGAACTAATGGTAGTTTCAATTCCACCTGATTTTATTTGAAAATCATCCATTAATACCGCATCAAGATGTCGCTCTTCGTTGTATTCCATTATCGCAAAACCCTTGGTAACCCGAGTTTGTAAAAAAAGTATAAGGCCCGGATTGTTTTGCTTTTGCATTTCAAATTGCTCAACTGTTCCAAAAAATTCAATGATTTTTTCGTCTGTAGTTTTGACCTGTGTGTTGCCTGTACTAGAGATCATGATTCCCAGCACTAGGCAGAAAATAAAATGGATTTTTGATAGTTGACGATTCATAGGCAAATACTTATTTAAAGACAACGAAGAGGGAAAAACCAACGCTTAATGTACAAGATTTGACTAACCCTTCAGGGTGACAACGATGGCGAACTGGACTCGTTGCTTTTATTAACTCAATAATACGCAAAAATTACGATAATACTAAATGGTGATAAAAAACAAACATGAATCGTTTTCAATCACAGTTATGACGGCTTATTTGACTTAATCGTTAAATAAACCATTTATGAATAAAGGCCGATCAATTTTGATCTATTGGGAGGCTATATTTTTTACAATATTTTTGATACAAATCAATCTGGTGATTAGTCAGGTCAATAAACTTACCTGATACCATTGCCATGGTGAGATTATTGGTTCGCATATCAAGCGCATCTCCGATTGAAACGAAGATAGTAGCGTCTTTGCCAGGTTCAATTGATCCCACTTTATCATCAATGCCCAGAATTTTTGCAGTATTTAAGGAGATTGAAGCGACAGCTTCTTCTTCAGAGAGGCCATAAGCACGAGCGGTACCAGCAAGGAAAGGTAAATTTCTTGTATTCATCACCTCCATATCACCTTCAGAACTGATTGCAAACAACAAACCGGCAGCTTGCAATTTAAACGGTAATTCGTAATAAACTGAAGAAAAATCATCTTCAAATTCAGGTAAGGAATGAGGGCGTCTGATAATTATAGAGAATTTATTTTCTTTCAGCCTATCTGCAATCATAGGCGCGTCATACCCGCCAACAATAACAGGAAATGGAATTGCAAAATGTCTGACAAAATCTACAATATCATTTAATTCAGGAGCAAAATCTGCATGAATATACAAGCGCTGACTCCCATTAAAAAGATGCCGCATTGCTTCAAGTTTAATATCTGTTTCATCTGGAAATTTTTCATTCAAATATGCCTGAGCTTTTGTGAAAAAATCCCAGATAGCGTTTTTTATTTTCCCATAATTTTCGTTTGAATTATTTCCACCGGGCTCAGCCCACCAACCATAACGATTATATTTTTCAGGCCAATTCAAATGCACGCCGTCATCTGTTCTGCAAACGGCATCTTCCCAATTCCAGCCATCTAAAAACATGACCGAAGATGTGCCTGAGAGGACACCGCCGCGTGGAGTTGGCTGAGCTAAAAGAATTCCATTGGTGCGCACAGTATACATAACTTTTGAATCAGTATTATAAGCAATGAGCGAACGTACATTAGGATTAAATTCACCGGTCTCATCAAAATCACGTGTAGCCCTAACGGCATCAATCTCAGTTAACCCAATAGTTACATTGGGTGCAATAAAACCGGGGTAAACGTGTTGGCCATTTAATTCAATGATGGTATCCCATTCGGATTTTACCAACTCGTATGTTAACGTATTCTTTACGAATTCAATTTTTCCATTGTTGATACCAATACACGCGTTAGAAACAAATTCACCGTTACCGATATGCGCGCTGCCATTGAGTAATAAAATTTTTGTATACTGATCTTCACCCGGCACAGGAACTTGTGTGTGGGCATCAGCAATGCAAGCTAAAAACAGCGGTATCAGAATTAAATTTTTCATCTTATTCAAGTTCTTCGTGAGTATCTTCTTCACCAATGGTGTCACAATGATATAAAATATGTTTTCTCATTGCCGGCTTCTGTGTTTCAGCTCCGCCTGCTTTTGCGACAAGCATCAGCCCGGTAATTCGTTTTCTGTCTTCTTCATCGCGCAATTTCAATTTATAATTCCGGTTCACATCATAAAACAAAATTCCTTCAATAAAAGTTTGTTCCACTTTTGCATTTACTGAAAGAGGATTATCTGACCAGATAACAATATCTGCATCTTTCCCTGCTTTCAGACTTCCCATACGATCATCCAAATGCAATAATTTTGCAGGATTTAGTGTCACCATTTTCCAGGCACTTTCTTCCGAAATTCCACCATATTTCACCGCCTTTGCGGCTTCTTGATTTAATCTTCTACCCATTTCAGCGTCATCAGAATTGATAGCGGTAACAATGCCCATTTGGTCAAGTAATGCAGCATTGTACGGGATGGCTTCATTCACTTCATATTTATAAGCCCACCAATCAGCAAAAGTAGAAGCGCCTGCGCCATGCTCTTTCATTTTGTCAGCCACTTTATATCCTTCTAATATGTGTGTAAAGGTATTCACCGTGAATCCCATAGAATCTGCAACGTGCATTAACATATTGATTTCACTTTGCACGTAGGAGTGGCAGGTGATAAATCTTTTTTTATCCAAAATTTCACACAAAGCTTCCAGCTCAAGGTCACGTCTTGGAGGATCCATTTTGCCTTGCTGCCGTTCAGAACTATTATAATATTTTTCCCATGCTGCTTTATATTCTTTTGCACTGATAAAAGCAGAGTAGAAAATTTGTTCTACACCCATTCTTGTCTGAGGATATCTAACCACACTTTGATCTCCCCAATTAGATTGTTTTACGTTTTCACCCAAAGCAAATTTGATAAATCCATCGGTGCTATCAATCAACATTTCTTCAGGCGCAAAACCCCATTTCAATTTGATTAGGGCAGATTGTCCACCAATAGGATTTGCAGAGCCGTGCAGAAGTTGCGCAGCAGTAACACCACCAGCTAGTTGTCTGTAAATATTAATGTCATCATTACGCACTACGTCAGCAATTGACACTTCACTAGCAATGGATTGACCTCCTTCATTTACCCCTTTGCTGATAGCGATGTGCGAATGTTCATCAATAATACCACACGTTACATGCTTTCCAGTAGCATCAATTACAACCGCGCCTGAAGGAACTGATGCTGTACCATTCACTGATTTTATTTTTCCGTCTTCAATAATCAAATTACCATTGCGCACAATACCTTCGGCTTCATTAGTCCAAAGTGTTGCGTTTTTAATATAGTACGGACGTTGTTTTGGCAAGGTATCAAAACCAAAGGCCATATTCGGGTAACGCACATTTTTTACACCAGAGGTATCAACCTGAACTTTTTCTGCCTTATCCTTCTCTTTAAATTTTTCACTGCGATTAGCTGCCCAAGTAATCCAAGCCCCTGAAGGCAATGTTCCGGTACCTTCCATAATGCCTAATTTAGGATAATACGAGCCATTCAACTGAACAATGCCATCAATTTTATCATCATGCAATTCAAACATCATACTCAATTGCATATCTGAAACTTTGAACTCAGGTTTCACCCTTAAGGTATCAATTGTAGTTGAACCGGTTTTTGAATCTTTCACAAACTTATAAGCAATAATTTCTGCAGTTGGTGATGCGTGTTTACCTGATATTATAAGGTCATACACAATACCACTGATGGTTAATGAATACTCTCCGCGATAATCAGGCTGATTAATATCTTTCAATCTGATACGATCACCATGAGTCCAGTTTTCAAAAATTTCACCGCCGTTAAAAATATCTCCTTTTACAACAAGAAAATTTGCAAATTTTCCTTTTTCCAGCGTTCCTAATTTATTTTCCATACGCAAGTATTTGGCAGGATTAACGGTGAGCGCGCGCAATGCTTCATCTTCAGGTAAACCATGTTTTACCGCAACAGAAACATTCGTGAGAAATTGGTTTTTTTTCTTTAACCCGTCAGTCGTAAAAGCAAAAGGAATTTTATTTTTAAATAAGATATAGGCATTGTATGGGCGCATTTCCCATTCTTTCAATTGTCTCAGAGAAACAAATCTTGACAGATAAGGATCAGTCATATCATACGGATCAGGAAAATTCACTGGAATGATCAATTGCGTTCCTGAATTTTTTATATCTGATACCATTTCAAATTCATCTCCACCGCCTTTTACAATAAGAGAAATATTGAACTCTTTTGCCAATTTAGCAGCACGCAGAATTTCCAATTTATCAGCTACTCCAAAAATTTGAGGCAGACTAAAATTTGCAAGACCCTGTTGAAGTGAAACATTGTCTTTATTTGGATCAGTCAAAGCAGCGTACCATTTTGCATCATAATAAAACTGACGCAACAAGGCAATAATTCCCATTTGAGAAGATGGATAAGTTTGATTAGAGCTTCCTTTAGAGAAAGAAGAATGATTAGCAGCTTCAGCCTGAATTACATTGTCAACAGTTGGATTTGATGACAACGTGAGCAATGCCGACGTGCCGCGCATGATACCATCTCCCTGATGAACAGCTATAGTGCCAAAGCCTTGCTCAAGAAAATCTTTTTTGTCTTTAAATTCAGCATCCTTATATAATTCGTAAGCATTTGTTTCCGGATGCACTGATTGATTCCAGTAAAAAGGGCCCTCTTTGAGCGTTTCTAATTGCGGACCCCAACCTGTTGACGCATAAACCGGATTTGCAACACCGGCTGATGAATACAGTTCAATAAATGAAGGATAAATGGTGTACCCACTCATATCAATTTTCACAGCAGTTGATGGAGCTACAAAATCAATACCCGCACTTAAAATGATACCATCTTGCACCACCAAGGTACCTATAGGCAGCGTGAGATCAGGACTGATCACGAGCCGTGCATTTTGCAAAACATAAATAGTATTATGCGGATCATGCACTCCGTTTTCCGGCTCAATATGTTGCGCCAGAACAAGGGATGAAAAAAGTAAACTAAAATTGAACAGAAAAATACGTCTGAGCATAAACAAGGGGTCAGGATAATCAACTACATTTGTCAAAAATAAACAATTATGCAGACATTGGTTCACGCACATTCAGGTTTACGTTGGGTGGTATTAATCTTGTTATTAGCGGCAATTTTTAAATCTTTCAAAGGATATACCGGAAAAAAAGAGTTCACCGCAGGCGATAAAAAAATATATCTCTTCGCCTTGATCAGTTTTCATATTCAATACTTGATAGGATTCATTTTATACTTCACCTCACCAAAAGTTGCTTTTGTTGAGGGCTTCATGAAATCACCTACTTTGCGATTTTTTGCTGTAGAACACATTTTCGGTATGACTCTGGCGATGGTATTGATCACCATGGGTTACAGTAAATCAAAAAAACTGTCAGAATCAGCAGGTAAACATCGCAAAATATTTGTGTTTTACTTACTTGCCCTACTTGCCGTATTAGCTACTATTCCATGGCCGTTTCTTACTTATTTGGGCGCTAACTGGTTTTAATCAGTTGTCCATTATACCGCATGTCAGATCTCAAATCACATTCCACCGATATCACGCAGGAAACCGCTGTTCTGGTTGGAGCCATTACCGGTAACCAAACTGAAGAGCAGACAAAAGAATATATAGATGAATTGGAATTTTTGGCAGAAACAGCCGGTGTAATCACGCGTAAAAAATTCTTGCAACGCATTGATCACCCAAACCCGCGCACCTATATTGGCTCAGGAAAAATTGAAGAAATTAAAGCGTATATTGATGCTGAGAAAATTGATGTTGCCATTTTTGATGATGAATTATCCCCTTCACAATTGCGCAATATTGAAAGAGAACTCAATATTAAAATACTTGACCGCAACAATCTAATACTTGACATATTTGCCGGTCGTGCGCGCACCGCCCATGCCAAAACACAGGTTGAATTGGCACAATACGAATATATTTTACCAAGGCTTACCCGCATGTGGACTCACCTTGACCGTATCAAAGCCGGTGTGGGTATGCGTGGCCCGGGTGAAACACAAATTGAAAGTGACCGCCAGGTAATCAAAGAAAAAATTTCCTTGCTGAAAGATCGTCTTGAAAAAATTGACAAGCAAATGGCTTCGCAGCGTGGTAACAGAGGACAACTAGTACGTGTGGCACTGGTAGGTTATACTAACGTTGGTAAATCAACCCTGATGAATTTGTTGAGTAAATCTGAAGTATTTGCTGAAAACAAATTGTTTGCAACCCTAGATACTACAGTAAGAAAAGTAGTGATTGAAAATTTACCGTTTCTACTTTCTGACACGGTGGGATTTATACGCAAACTACCTACTCAATTAATAGAATCATTCAAGTCAACGTTAGATGAAGTGCGCGAGTCAGATGTGCTGATTCATGTAGTAGATATTTCACACCCAAATTTTGAAGAGCAATACCGCGTAGTGAATGAAACTATTGCCGAAATTGAAACAAAAACCCCGGTTAAAAAACCGGAAGATTACACCAGTAAAAAGAAACAATTATCCGCTGAGCCAAAACATAACAATGAGCCTGTACGCCCCAAAGGCACAGACAAACCCATGATTGTTGTTTTCAATAAAGTAGATGCTTACAACCCAAAACCTGAAGAAGTAGGATATCACCCTGAAGGTAGAAAATTTGCATTGGAAGAATTGAAAAAAACCTGGATGGCTCGCCTTGACGGTGATCACTGCATTTTTATTTCAGCCACAGAAAAAACCAATGTTGATGAATTAAAATCACTCATTTATAAAGAGGCTAAACGCGTTCACCAAATCAGGTATCCGTATCATAGTTTTTTGTATTGAGTTTGCTATTTCTTCTTCAAATCAAATTTGATTACTAGAGAAAGATTCACTGTCCACGCCTTTGCAGTATTCACACCGCTAAGTACATAAGAACCTCCGGCCGCAATACCAAATCGCTGATTCAATTGTGTATAGAAAACTCCACCCAATCTGCTGTATGTCACAAAGAGTTCTCTGAAACTTGAAATGGCGTCAACGTGCCAGGCTTTTCCGCCAATGCCTTGCTGATACTCAAACCACACGTCAGAATAAAATCTGCCAAATGAATAACCAATTTTGGTTGAACTAATGAATGATGAAGGAACCGGATTAAAAGCATAATTATAACCGGCCTGAACCTGATAAAATAATCCTTTCGTTGTATTCCACTGAAAAAGAAATTTGGGCTGAATTTGCAAAGCACGCTGTCCAATTGCCTGACCTGATTCAGTATTATAATCAGTGAGTGGAAAACTGACGCCCAATGCCGGCATTAGAGTTATCCGTCTTTCTTTGGCCGATCGGTTAAAGGGAATACCATATTTCATCACCACTGAACCATCTTGAAATGAACCATTGATGAACGGTATATTCAAAATGAAATCTAAATTATCACGCAATCCATACTCAGCAAATAATCCTATACCTGTTAAACTTCTTTTGTAATTTATTAATCCGATACCATCGTAAAATTTATCAGAATTCTGAGAGAATCCGCTGATAGCCAAATCCAGCTTGTTTTTTCCTTTAAAAAATCCATCAACCAGCCCCTGACCTGAAGCATAAGCAGGAATGATGAAAAACAATAATAACAATCTATTCATACCAAAACAGAACGCATGAATACAAAAATTGTTTTGCTGTGATAGATTAAAAATGAATACCAAATCACGCTATCTTTACCCCATGGCAAAATTCATTTCATATAACCTCAACGGTATCCGCTCAGCCATGTCAAAAGACTGGATAAACTGGCTGAAAGAACAAAATGCAGATGTAGTTTGTGTGCAAGAAACCAAAGCACATACAGATCAGATAGACATCACGGAAATTGAAAAACTGGGGTATTATACCTGTTGGCATTCTGCTCAAAAAAAAGGTTATAGTGGGGTAGCAATTTTCTCTAAAAAAAAACCTGATCATATTGAAGTGGGATGTGGTATAAAAGCATATGATGATGAGGGGAGAATTTTACGTGCTGACTTTGGTGATTTTTCAGTGCTGAGCTGTTATTTCCCTAGCGGCAGCAGTGGTGAAGAAAGGCAAGATTTTAAAATGGAATTTCTAAAGGACTTCTCTGTCTATATTGAGGAACTAAAAAAGACCAGAAAAAAATTATTGATCTCAGGAGATGTCAATATCTGTCATCAACCAATTGATATTCACAACCCGGTTTCAAACAAAAATTCAAGTGGATTTTTACCTGAAGAACGTGAATGGGTATCCCAATTTTTGCAAGCCGGTTTTGTTGACACCTTCAGACATCTTCACAAAGAACCCGGCAAATATACCTGGTGGTCATACCGTTTCAGCGCCCGCAAGAAAAACTTAGGTTGGCGTATTGATTACCATTTTATCACTGAAAATCTTTTGCCTCAATTACAAAATGCTTCTATTCTAAGTGAAGCCGTACATTCTGACCATTGTCCAATTGTGGTAGAACTTGATGTTTTTTAGCTTAAATAACTGATAACTATCAGTGCTCAATTTACGTACAAGCAATTTGTACTTAGTAAATTTGAAACATGACAGAAGTACTCATGATAGGCATTGGATACGGACTACTACTAAGTGTTATGGTAGGTCCGTCTTTCTTTATCATGATTGAAACAAGCATAAGCAAAGGAATAAAATCTGCGCTATTTCTAGATTTGGGGGTATTGATCAGTGACCTGATGTATGTTACCATTGCATTTGTATTCTTTAATGAGGTGACTGAAATCATGTCCGGTGATAAGCGCTTTCTACTCAAAATAATTGGCGGAGGATTTTTCATTGTGCTCGGCTTGGTGCATGTACTTAAAAAGAAGGCGCTATTTCTCTCTAAACATAACATGGAAAAGCCGCTGCAACTGTCAGCCAGTAATTATTTCATGACACTTTTAAAAGGATTCATGATCAACGCAGTTAATCCAGGGGTATTATTTTATTGGTTAACCCTTATGTCACTTTTGCCTGAGGCGCCTACTGAATTAGGTCTGAATCACACGCAGGGGCTTATCATTCACGTTTCTATCATCCTCATTACGTTTTTTAGTTTGGATATATTAAAAATATTTGGTGCAAAAAAACTCAAGGACATTCTTACCCCACAATGGATGTATGTTGTTAATTTGGTGCTTGGAATTGTGCTGCTGGTGTTTGGTACCCTTTTTCTTTTACAAGGAGTTATTTCACTTGGCAGATAATTCGTCCGTAACCACCCGGACATTTTTTAGTTATAGAGCAAACCACAAAGAAACATGTATACCCGCTTAATTTTTCTTCTGCTATTATTACCCCTGTTTTCACATGCGCAGGATGAAATAAACAAACCTTATCTAGTGCGCACATACTGGGATTTTTACAGCACCAAAATGCAAAGTGAAGGTTATTATTTTGCAGATGATTTTTATGGTAAAACTACCCTCAAACACGGACGGTGGAGATACTGGGATAAAAACGGAAATTTGGAAGAAGAACAAAATTACCGCAAAGGTGAACTGCACGGTTCAGTAACAACTTATTATTCTGACGGCAAAAAAAAAGAACAAGGATTTTTCAAATTTGGTATTCAAGATAGTGTCTATTATCAATGGCATGATAATGGTAAACTCAGCGTGCAAGGGTACTACACCAAAGGCTTACCATCAGGTGAGTGGAAATATTATTACTACAACGGATACCACATGTCTGAAGAAAAAATATTAGACTCAGTTACCTATGTGATGAATTTTTGGAAAACTGACAGCACCCAAACCCTGAAAGATGGGAACGGACGCACATTCATTTATTATGAAAGTGGTTTTCTCAATGAATTTTACACCTACAAAGACGGTATAAAAGACGGAGATTTTGAAGAATATACACCCAATAAAAAACCTTTTGTTATTGGTCAATATCTTGAAGGAGAAAAACACGGAGAATGGTTGTATTTCTATTATCTGGGAGGATTAGACCGCAAAGTAAATTATCTAAATGGTCAACTGAACGGGCCTTATTTGAAAAACTATGACAACGGAAAAGTAAATGTATCCGGAGAATTTTCCAACGGATTAAAAACAGGACACTGGACCTGGTACACCAATGTAGGAACCGTTGATATGTCCGGTGATTTTGTTGATGGATTGCAAGATGGATATTGGGAATATTATTATCCCGGTGATACGGTGCATCTTGAAAGTAAGGGATATTTCAAAGCCGGATTGCGAAACGGAGAATGGGTATTTTACTATAAAAACGGCGCAAAGTGGAGAGAAGGTTCGTACGAAAATGATTTGGAAACCGGACATTGGACTACCTGGTATGAAAATGGAAAAATTTTGAATGAAGGAGATTTTGTTGAAGGAGAAGAACACGGATACTGGCAGCAATATTGGGATAATGGTAAGTTGAAAAATGAAGCGAATTTCAACATGGGAAAATTGCACGGACCCTGGAAATCCTATTCGCAAAAAGGTAAACTCACACTGACCGGAGAATATGAAGATGATCTAAAAACAGGACTGTGGACGCGTTACGATGAAAAAGGAAATTTACTGGAGACAGGATTTTATAAAGTAATTGAAGTAAAAAAACAACACATCAATTACGGTCCGCTTGCCAATCACACGGTGAAAGAAAGTGTGAAAGACGGATTGTGGGTTTTTTTCAGTCCAAAAGATCACAAGCGCACCCATGAAGGGTATTACAAAGAAGGAAAAGAAGACGGTACGTGGACATATTATTTCCCCGGTGGAGACAAACCCTTTCAGGTAATTGAGTACAAAAATGGCATGTTACACGGCAAGATGCTTACCTACGAATGGCGTCCACATTATGTATCCTCTGAAGTGAATTATAAAAACGGACAGAAACACGGAAAAACAATTATCTACGATGAAAAAGGCCGTGTGTTGAAAGAGAAAAATTTCATTGATGGTGTTGAAGTAGGCCCTGATGGAAAACCGTTGAAGTTTGCTCCGTAGGATGACAGTGCGAGAATGAGTGTGAGAGAGAGGAATTAAATTGGATGGGCGAGTTGTATTCGCATGAAAGAAAATGTAATATTTGGATAACTGTATTATTCCTTTTAACCCTTCTTTTTTGCTAAATTTTCTTTAAAGCTGGAGTAAAGTTGATTTGCTGTTTCCTCAGAAATGCCGGCATCGTCAGCCAATTTTTTAATGTCAATTTCTTTGCCTGAATTAATTACATGCACAAGTTTCTGTGTAAACTGATTCATTTTTTTGAGGGATTCATCATTCTCTTGTTTTTTGTCCGTAACAAACAATTTGTCATACGGATTATACTGAATTTTTTTATTCAGAATTTTGCTTCCGGTGTTGATGATGGTAGGAGTGACGCTAATATCAGGTTCAGCGTTTAGTGCCAATCCATATTGTTCCATAGCTTCAGTGAGTTTGTAAAAACCTTCATAGGTGAAGGCAGTTCTGAGTAAACAATTTTCGATCGTATCAAAATAAGCAATAGCAAAATGTGGATTTTCGGTCCAATGGCGCAGAGACAATTTGTAAACTCCATTGCGCAATTCAATTTCAAAATCTTTTTCCAGTTTCTTGGTATCAAAATTCAAATAATCATCGTATGCCTGACAAATTCTCATCTCATGATCACCCGAATAAACCACAGGGTGAGAAGCCACGATTGTCAACATAAAGAAAGGGAATGGATTTTTCTCTAACTCATTCATGAGTTTTTCATCACTGTCAATATCAGGGTTTATTTCAGTTCCAAAAAAATAAATATCATCCGGTAAAAATGAATTCAGTGGTACAACAAGTCCGAATGTTTGATAGCACATTCCATTATCTGAAATCAACAAAAACCACAAGCGCGGATTCATTTCAGTCAGAGTTTGCTGAATACTTCTTGAATAGAGCAGAAATTCTTCACCGGTAAAAACGTCAATCATCTTGAAAAATTCATTCTCAGGATTGTCCAGTAATTGAGCAAAACAATATCTCCATGGTTTTGCAGCGTTCGCTTGAAGGAATTCAAATTGCTCAGCAGGAATTTTTTTAATTTCACTTTGTTGCAAATACCGATGAACAAGTCCGTCTTTTTTAAATATGCGATGCGCAATAAATTCTGATTTAAAAATATTCAATGAGCTTGGATGTAATTCACGTGATGCCTGTTTATATTTTTTTATTTGGGCATTCATGTATGGTTCCAAATTTTCACGCTCAGCAGCATAATACAAAAGATATTTATCAATCAATTCAGCACTTATTTTCGATACGTGATTACAGTGGTTTTTAATCTCTGAAAAATTCATTGCTTCTTTCATTTTATGTTATGTGAAATTTTTACAAATCCTCTGAATGCCCTACTGCCATAGTATGATTGGGCGGTGTTGTGATAAACAAAAACACGTCCAAATCTAAAATCTGCAAAAATAGCACCGCCCAGTTTTCTGATTTCAGCAGGAGTTTTTAACCAACTTGACGTTTTAGTATCAAACTTTCCAACCGATTGCAATTTTCTGTATTGATCCTCATCCAACATTTCAATGCCAATTTCATTTGCCAA
Source organism: Crocinitomicaceae bacterium (assembly GCA_016708105.1). Lineage (NCBI taxonomy): Bacteria > Pseudomonadati > Bacteroidota > Flavobacteriia > Flavobacteriales > Crocinitomicaceae > Crocinitomicaceae bacterium. The sequence goes on along the minus strand of JADJGJ010000005.1, from coordinate 20,472 downwards.
ATCCATTGCACTGTTCACCGGACGATTTTCTTTTCGTGATTCAAGGCCTGCACGATCATAGCACAAACTTCTTCTTCCCACCGGCGTTTCAGCCGCACAATCAACAAAAAAGAGTTCCTCTTTTTTATCAGTTAGCAGAACAATATCTGGTTCTCCGCCTGTAGATTCCATCTTGTGAAGGGTCATCAAAAAAGCTGAATTTTTTTTCAATTGATCTACTACTTTTTTCCATTCAATGCCTTTGTGTCGTTGCATGTTTTTTGTGAAACGCTGTTCAAGTTTTTCCAGTAAATCACGTTGATCTTTTTCTGATAATGATTTGGATGTAGTTTTTGCCATCAGAGTTTTAAATTAATAACAGGCAATGAAGATAAAGAGAAAAGTTGTTGCAGAGAAGTTGGATTTGTAAATTTTGATAGGGGGTAATAGCAATAAGGACAGTAAGGACATGGAGGGACAATAAACTGTCCTCACGGTCATTCATGTCCCTGCAGTCTTTTGTGTATAAATGGTATCCCCTGAACTCAAATATTAAGCACAAAGTACAACAGAAAACAAAAGTCCTGAAATAGGTGCTAATGTGATGATAGGAAAGTTCAAGAACAAAATTCAAATCACTTTTTTTTCATACCTTTACTAATTAAATAATACGTCATGACTTCAGTTGATCACATCCGCAATGGCATTATTGAAAAACTTATGACCATTTCCAATAAGGATTACCTAAACGCATTATTCCAATTGGTTAATAACAGTGCTGCAGAGAGTGATAAAGTAAAACTCACCAATGAACAGATTGTCATGTTGAATATGAGCGAAAAAGATATCGCAGAGAGAAATGTGATTTCTCAATCTCAACTTGATAAATCAGATTTGAAATGGTTAAAAGAACAGTAGTTTGGACCAACACAGCTGTAATACAGCGAAGGGAAATATTGAAATACTGGATTGAAAGAAATGGTACAACATTATACGCCGAAAAATTGATCAAACTTATTGCAGAGCAAATCTCCGTTATTCACAAAAATCCCTATTCATTCAAGAGTGTAAACTACCCTGACACGCATGTGTCTGTCCTTGGTCATTTTAGTGTTTTTTATAAAATCACCAAAACCAATCATTACTGTCCGATAAAATATTTTAGAACGACTTTGAAACCAATGGCACCAATTGATTTCAATAAATAATCAACCGTGGGGCTTACTGGTTTCGGTTTTATGTTTTCTTCTTTGGCTTGACCCAAAGAAAAATCAGGCCCGCAAAAAGCAGGGCAATACTTCTTGCAAATTCTAAGTGCGGACTCCGGAACATTGTAATTGAAGGAACGTATCTGCGGCCCGTCCTTACTAAGAATCGCAATTCACCTATCTTTTTTGATGGCCGGGGAAGCTTTATCTGAATATTTTACTTTTTCCCCGGACAATAGTGAAAACCAATATCATTATAACCGCTTTCTGGGACAATCGGCAAAATCCTAAAAAATTACTGCGTCTATTGAGAAAAAAAAGCAATGAGTAATGCAAAATTGTATCCATTGCCATTGGTCGTTTACCCATACTTCTCCATCTTATCATCAATAGTCACATCACGTTTGCTGTCTGATTGAATTTTGATATACATCATCATCTTATCAGTTTCATTGGCATAACAAGTTTCATGCACTTCACGCACAACTTGCATCACTTGATTCCAAGTACCTTCAATAACGGTTTCAAAGGGACAAACTTGAAATTTCAAACCTGATTTTTGGATTACCCCAATTGCCTTGTCAACAATAGCATAAGGATGCTTGGTTTCTGAAACTGGCAGCACCTGCAAGGCAAGATTCACTTTATTTTCTGTCATAAATGGCGGTGGTTGGACATTTGCTCAAATTTACGTGATTCCAATGTTCAATGGGCGATTTTTCGTATTTTTCGGAACTCTTTAATCACCTGCATTTTTGTGAATAAGCAAAAAATAAAATTTATAGTTGGTATTACCGGCGGAAGCGGAGTTGGTAAAACTACACTCATTCAGAAATTATACCATGAATTCCAGAACCGGGTTTCTACTTTTTCATTGGATAATTATTACCTGCCAAAAGAACATCAATGGGTAGATGAAAATGGTGTGATCAACTTTGATTTACCAACCGCACTTGATCAAAACCGCATTCAAATGGATCTTGAATATCTGCTTGAAGGCAACGTGATTGAACATGATATTTACGGCTTCAATAATCCTGAAGCACCTAAAAACAAAGCGCGCATTGAACCTAAAGAACTGCTAATAGTTGAAGGTCTTTTTGTGATGCACTATCCCTTTGTAAAAGATCTGCTTGATTATAAAGTTTTTCTCTCTGTTGAACCTGAATTGCAGTTGAAGAGACGTCTAAGCAGAGATATGAATGAACGCAATTATACTGAAGCGCAGATTTTATATCAATGGAAAAATCATGTATTGCCATCATTTCACCATTTCATTCTGCCCCATAAAGATGCCTCTGATTTGGTAATTACCAATAATGAATCATTTGATGAAAATATTCATATACTCACCTCCGTTATTGCTAAAAAACTGGAATTAACAGATGAACCAAAAGTATAAAAGCAAATTTATCTGGTCAGCCATTGCGGGATTTCTGCTTTGGATCATTGCTTTTATTCTCCATGAAAATTTTCTCAAGTACACCGTCACGGAAGAAGATGTGCAAGAATTTGAAGTAGCCTTTCAAAATAAATGCGCTGAACTTGAAATAAATCTTCAAAATCTTGTCACCGGTGTTGAGTCAAAAAACACCGAACTTGAGCAGTTTGAGTACGCACGCTACTTTGCTGATGAAACACATACTGATTATTTCATTTACACTGATGACACGCTTACCTTGTGGACATCCAGCAGTATTCCTTTAGCCAACGAATGGGACACCTATATTCAAGATGGAAATATTGTGCTGCTCTCAAACGGATGGTACAAATTTGAATACCTTACTGCGGGCAATAAGCGATATGTTGCCTGCATGCTCATCAAATATGAATATGATTTTGAAAATGATGAACTGGTGAACATGTTTTCTCCTCACCTGATGCCTGATTTCAAAGGGCGTATTGTTTTAGATGGTGAAGGTTTTCCGGTGCACAATAAATACAACAAACCCATTTTCAACATTGCCCCGCTTGAAACCTATGAGCGCAACAGTTCCATAGAATTAGTCATCTTTTTTTGTTATCTGATTTCATTTTTAATTCTGATTCAACTGCTCATTAATAGTTTTCAGAAATTACTCATTCGCAAATCATACCTGCTGGTTATATTTCCAATTGCGCTGGTAGTTTTGCGTTATGCATGGATTCAGTTAGGCTGGCTGGGACCGCTGTCTGACTTTGAAATTTTTATGCCCGAACTTTTTGCTTCAGAAAGTGTGCCTTCATTGGGTGATCTCATCGTCAATCTTTCCATATTTTATTTGCTGGTAAATTTTTTACTCAAGCGCACTCGCAACTGGTTTAAACAAGGTAATATCAAGTTGAAGCTTGCTGTATTTCTGCTTCCGCTTTTTCTGGTTTCATTTTACGTAGCATTTGAAATCAATACACTCATACGTGATTTGGTGAATGATTCACAAATCAATTTTGATCTTGAATATCTTTTTGATCTTGACATCTATTCATTTGTGAGTATTGCCTTAATAGGTATTGCTTTTTACACCTATTTTCTGCTCATCCAATATGTAGTTATACAATTAAGAAAATCAGCATTTGAACTCAATCGGCTGGCATTTGCCTGGTTCATTATTTCTATTTGTTATATAGGACTAGATCAGATTTACGCAGAGCATTCTTTGTTAACCTCAGTGTGGCCGGTTTTGTTGAGCGGCATTCTACTGCTGTTTCAATACAAAGACCGCGAGTATAAATTTGTACACGTAGTTTCAGCACTTGCATTTATTTCTTTTTACGCCTCATTTATTTTGAAAGGATATAATGACGCAAAAGAGACTGAAATACGGCAAAAACTCGCAGAAATTATTGCTGATGACCGTGATGAAACGGCCGAATTTGATTACAGCGAAGTTGAACGTGAATTAAGCAAAACTAATTTTCTACTCCCCTATTTCTCTGGTCAATTTAGCCAGAAAAAATTGAGTGAAGAATTAGAAGCCGGGCCATTCAGACGACTCCGAAATAAATATGATCTCACTTTTTCGCTCTTCAAACGCGATAAATCTATTGTAGATGATTTTAAAAATTATGATGTAAAAGGATATGACCGACTGGTTGAAATTATTCGTGATTCAGGCATTCGTACTGACTCTGCAAGTCATATTTATTACATCAGAGATTACCGTGATAAATTAACTTATCTGGCACATTACCTTGTTTCATCAGGCGACTCGCTGCATGGGCACCTATTCACTGAAATGCGATCTAAAAAATTCCCGGAAGACATTGGGTTACCCTCTTTGTTACTTGAAGAACCGGTAAAATTTTCAGATCAACTCAAGCACTATTCTATTGCAAAATTTGTAGATGATAAGTTGGTGAACCATAAAGGAGAATATGCTTATCCATTACACTGCACAGATCATTTCAAAAAGGTAAATCAATTTGAAATCATTGATGGATATAGCCATTACACCTACGAATATGAGAACGGACACACCGTGGTGATGAGCAAAAAAGTAAGCGCTGCATACGCCCTTTTTACTTCCTTTTCGTATTTGCTAATCATCTTTGGTGTCTTGCTTTTAATTCCGCTTGGTTACCAACAATTCATGAAGGGATTTTCATTTCGCAGTATGAAAATGAATGTGAAAATTCAAGCCGTGATGATTGGTCTCATTTTGATTTCACTGGTTGCATTTGGTATTGGTGCCGGAACCTTTGTGGCTGAGCAGTATCATGAAAATAACAAAGGATTGATCAATGAAAAAATCACCTCAGTACGCACTGAATTTCAAAATAAATTAAAAGATGAAAAAGAGCTGCGGCATGAACTTTCAGATTATCTTGAATATCTTCTCAAAAAATTCAGCACGATATTTTTAACTGACATCAACTTGTACACGTTGGATGGAGATTTGCTGGCATCATCACAACCAAAAATATATTCTAAAGGAATTCTTTCACGCAAAATGAATCCTGAAGCTTATCGTCAAATTCATTATTTGCACCGCAGTGAATTTATCCATGACGAGCGCATTGGTGCCTTGAGTTATTTGTCAGCCTACATGCCGTTTTTTAATAATAAGGGAGAAATGCTTGCCTATTTAAACGTACAGTACATTTCACGACAGGGCGAACTTGAAAATCAAATTTCAGGTTTCTTATTGGCTATTGTCAACATCATGGTTTTAATGCTTGCCTTGTCAACTATTTTAGCCATTACTTTATCTAATCGCCTCACGCGTCCACTGAAATATATTCAGGATAGTTTGCGCAGCATTCAAATTGGAGCAGTATCCAAACCTATTGAATATGCAGGTTCTGATGAAATTGGTGAGCTGGTGAAAGAGTACAATAAAAAAGTTGAAGAATTACAAATTAACGCTGAACAATTAGCAAAAAGTGAACGTGAAAGTGCTTGGAGAGAAATGGCAAAACAGGTTGCGCATGAAATTAAAAATCCGCTCACACCAATGAAATTATCCATTCAACATTTGAAACGCTCAGTTCAATTAGCTGATGAAGATTCAAAAGAAAAACTTGAACGGGTAACAAAATCGCTCATTGATCAAATTGATGCCCTTACACAAATTGCCAACGAATTTTCAAACTTTGCTAAAATGCCGAAAGCCGCAGAGAATGAAATTAATTTAGCTGAACTACTCTACGCGGCGGCAACTGTATTTGAAGAGAATGATGAATACGAACTTGAATTGCAGGTTGACCGTTCAAAACCATCCATTGTATGGGCTGATAAAGATTTAATGTTGCGTGTATTCAATAACCTGATTAAGAACGCTACGCAAGCTGTGAAACCGCAAGATGAGCAAGACACCTACAATGGCAAAGTGGTAGTTGCGCTGGAAGAAACTGCCGATTATTTTATTGTTGCAGTAAAAGATAATGGAGCCGGAATTTCAGACAAAGAAAAAGAAAAAATATTTGTACCCTATTTCACCACTAAATCAACAGGCACAGGTTTAGGCTTAGCCATGTCAAAACAAATTGTCGAAAATCACGGTGGCAAAATTTGGTTTGAATCAAAACCCGGTGAAGGAACTACGTTTTATGTTTCGTTGAAGAGGCATGGGAAGAGATAGGGACTGACGTAATCTATACCGTTCCCAACCCGTGCTGAAAAAATCTCACGTCATTTACTGATACATGTAGCTTTGCTTTTTTTCCAAGAAGTACTGCACGGTTATCATCAATATGTCCGGCGGGAAAATTAAAACAAACAGGGAATGAATACGAAGACACATTTTCAGCAATGATCTCTTCCACTTTTTTACCAAAAGGAATTTCCGTGTCTTTGATATTGGTCATTCCGCCTACAATTAAACCGGCGAGAGATTCTAATTTGCCTGATTTTTTAAGCGCCCAAAACATGCGGTCAATCGCATAAATGGCTTCACCAATATCTTCAATCAGCAGAATTTTTCCTTGCGTATCAATATCTGAATTGGTGCCAATCAACGAATGCAAAATTGATAAATTTCCACCAACAACTATAGCCTCAGTTTCACCCACACGGTTGTACACTGCAGATGGTATTTGATACTGTATATCTTTTCCCTGAAGTGTATTTACCAATGAGTCCAAAGCCGCACGAGAGTTAGTTTGGAAATTCAAGGGAACAGTTGCATGTAAGGTTGGAATACCAAGATGTGTGAAAACGTGATTATGAAAAACTGTTATATCACTAAAGCCAATAATGAGTTTATTCTTATGGCGCAGCTTGTCAAAATTTAATTGATCAATTATGCGCACTGAACCATAACCTCCGCGAGCACAAAGAATAGCATCAATACTATTATCATCTAACGCGTGCTGAAAATCGGCCAAACGTTCAGCATCTGATCCTGAAAAATAATTTTGTCTGCCTGTGACGTGTTTTGAAAGACTCACTTCAAAATTCCGCTCACGTAAATATTTTTCCGCATAATCTATACACTCCTTGTCAATTGCCTTTGCCGGTGATGTAATATGAATGTGCTTTATCATGAACTACAAAATTACGAATGTTTTCAATTGCACTGTGAATTATCCTTGATTTGGCAATGGAATATGAAACATAGACCTTCTGGTTGCAAATTACCTTCACCCCGTAGGCGCAGGTCGCGACCTGCGCCTACGGAACGATCATTTTTAGCAACCCACAAGCAACAATATTCTTCTATCGCTTAATCTGAATTTATTAAATTTCTGCGTAATTCGATTTAACCGCCATGTGGAAGATTAACAATATGTTTCTTCAAATTATACATGGCAAATCTTCTTTTTGAATACCTTATATTTGGCTGACTATTACCGCATTTTATCAGTAATACAGATTGAATATGAAAAAAATACTGCACTTAATTTCTACCGTTTTTGTATCATGCTGCTGTCAAGTTTTACTTGCGCAAGATCAGCCATCCGTTCATCAGCAACAATTGGAATATTACAACGCACAAGGTCAAACAACCGAGTGGTATGAACAAAATGTAAATACTGAAATTCACACAACGAGTCAAACAAAAATTGGATGTACGCCTAACAAAATTGTGTATGGTTGGCATCCATACTGGGTGGGTGCAGCGTACAATAATTACGATTGGTCATTGCTCACACATTTTTCATTTTTTTCTTATGAAGTAGATCCTGCAACGGGTGATCCGCTAACTACACATGGCTGGGCGACTTCAACAGCTGTTGATGCTGCGCTGGCTAATGGAGTGAAAGTAACTTTATGCGTAACGCTTTTTGGCAGTTCTGATCTCGCAACTTTTCTCACCAATGCAACTGCAAAACAAAATCTGATTGATAATCTGATTAATCTTGTTCAGTCTCGCGGGGCGCATGGAGTGAATATTGACTTTGAAGGATTGCCCGCATCTCAAACTACCAACTTTGCCAATTTTATGGTTGACCTCAGCAATCAAATGCATAGCGCCATTCCGGGGTCACATGTGAGCACCGTTTTGTATGCCGTTGACTGGAGTGATGTTTTTGATTTCTCTATCATGGAACCTGAAGTTGATCATTACATTTGCATGGGCTATGCATATTATTATCAAGGCAGCAGCAGCACCGGTCCGTGTGATCCACTTTACCATTTTGGTTCAAGTTATAATTACACGCTTTCAAAAACAATTACTGATTATATTGATGACGGATGTCCGCCTGAAAAATTTGTCATGGGTCTGCCTTATTACGGATATGAATGGCCAACAAGTAGTCTGAGTATTCCATCATCAACAACAGGAAGCGGAACCGCGCGCACGTATGAATATGTGATGGACAACGCTTCAGGAAACTATTCTGCAGGAAATTACAGCTGGGATCAAGATAGCTATACCGATATTTTTGCATTCAATAGCGGAGGTAATAAACAGTGCTTTATTTCTTTGGAAGATGCATTCAGAAAAAGATTACAACACATGAACACAGCAGGCATCGGAGGCATTGGTATCTGGGCGCTTGGTTATGATGACGGTTATTCAGAATTGTGGAATGCCATCAGCGATTTTATGACGGAATGTTATACCGATTCTTGCAGCGGAATGATTCATGATTTTGGTGGCCCTTATAAAAATTATTATAACAATGAAGATTATACATGGACCATTGCTCCACCCAATGCAACAAGTATTGATATTTCATTTTCGTCATTTAGCGTGGAAAATAATTATGATTATCTGTACATCTATGATGGCCCATCTACCGCATCTCCGTTGATTGGAGTGTATACCGGCACAAGCTCACCGGGCAGTTTTAGTACAAGTGGCGGGTCTGTAACTTTTCGGTTTACATCGGATGTGTCCACGGTTTCATCCGGATTTTTAGCAAGCTATTCTTGCGTGACGGATGCAAATCCTCCGCTGAGTTCAGTTAATACAACCGGTATTTGGCAAACTGCTGATTTCACCGCAAATTTTACAGATACAGATGATATTGGAATTGCTGATCAGTTTTATTGTGTATCTGATTTTGATGGAACAGCATGGAGATCTAATACTGATTTTGGTTTTTTTACGGATGAATTTGAAGGAACCACCATTCACCCCGAATGGACTTCACAAACTGGCACATGGATCAATAACAACGAGGCTCTTCAGCACAACGATGAATCAATAAACAACTCAAATATTTACGCTGACCTTTTACAAGATGATCAACATGTTTATCTCTATCATTGGCAAGGTCAAATTAATGGCACAGGCACAAACAGAAGATCCGGTCTCCACTTTTTTTGCAGTGATCCAACACTTGATCAACGTGGTGATTCATACATGGTGTTCTGGCGGGCTGATCAAAATAAATGTCAGATTTATAAATCAACCGGAAATTCTATTGTACTCATGACCGATGATGATGCTATTGTTGATCCGAATATTACCTATGATTTTAAAATTTATTTCAATCCCTCAACCGGAGAAATTAAGGCATATTTAGATGATGTATTGGTATCATCATGGATTGATCCCTCGCCTTTCACTTCGGGGAATTCCATTTCACCACGCACCGGAAATTCATTGGGCACTTTTGACAATCTAACAGTATATAAGAGCAGAGGAAATGCAGAAACCATTTCTATTGGTTCAAGCGCTGATGAAGTGCGATATCAAAATCAAAATCCATTAACACCTTCAGCACGTGTCACAAGTTTGAGCATGGACGGTGCAGATAATTTTTCACTCTTTGACAGCACCCTCATCAACATTGACTGGACCGCCCCTGACAATATTCTAACCGTTCATGATGGTAATGCCGGTGATGAAGATTTCTTCAATACAGCTACAGAAATTTCTGCTAATTATGCTGCTTCAACAGATACGCATTCAGATATAGCGACGTATTGGTATTCTATTGGAACCAGCGCCGGTTCAACGGATATTTATGCATGGACAAACAACGCCTTAAATACTTCGTTCACACAAAGCGGACTCTCATTAATAGTTGGTCAAATGTATTATGTGAATATCAAAGCAGAAAATGGAGCCGGACTTGAATCAGCCGTAACTAGTTCAGATGGACAAGAATTACAATCAGGCACCATTCCGCCGGTTTCTGATTTCACTGCACCTGCAAGCGTTGTTGTTTGCAACGGAGAATCAGTTTTATTTACCAATTTGTCAACCAACGCTGATTCATTTTTCTGGGAATTTGAAAACGGGAGTCCTGCAACAAGTACTGATATTAATCCTCAAATTTCGTACACCAGTTCAGGATCGTTTGAAGTTATTTTGCATGCCATTGCCGGCTCAGACACCAGCACAACATCTCAGTTTATCACCATCAATGTTGCACAGGCTCCGCTTGCTGAATTTTTAAGTAATTCACCGGTGGCATGGCCAAATTCAGCGGTGTTTTTTACAAACAATTCAACCAATGCTGATCAATATTTTTGGGATTTTGGAGATGGATCCACTTCAACCGATACCAATCCATGGCATGATTATACCACCACAGGAAACTGGCTGGTTATGCTGGTTGCAGAAAATAGTCTCTGCCCAAATGACACCATGTATCTCAATGTTTCGGTAATTGATTATACCACCATTTCTGAAAATGAAAATGCTTTGACCATTTATCCAAATCCGTTCCATGATAAAATATATCTCAGTGGATTATCATCTCAAAATACCATTCAGATAAATCTACTAAGCGCAACCGGAGAATTAGTTTTCAGCAATCAAATTTTTTTACCGCAAAGTACATCAGAAATTCCGCTGGATGAAAGCATTGCTAACGGAGTTTATACCTTGCTTATTCAAGATGGGGAGAGGGTTTATCGGTATTTGGTGGTGAGGAATTAATTTTTCGTTGATTCAACACTTACGAAGTATTACAGAATACTTATTATCAAAACCAAATAAAATCAAATCGTAAGCCCAGTTCAACATAAGGGTATGGTTTTTTATTGATTACTCTGAGAAAATCATACGCGTATCCGCCTTGAATAAAAAAAGCAATATCTGCTTTTCTGAAATACGAGTTGAGCAAATTTGTACCAAGATGAATATTAGTTTCAAGAAATGATTGATATTTTTTATTGAAACTGGTTCTGACATCAGCTCCGGCATACAAATGAATGAATTTGTATTTCTTTGGCATCTCACTCAAACTTCTCCAATGGTTTTTAAAACTAAGTGCACTGTATGGTATTGATAAAAAAGATCGGTTGTAAACAAGAGAACTATATAATCCTGCGTGCTGATTTATGCCGGCACTCAAATTCAATCCTTTAAAATAAAAACCTGCAGTAAGATAGGATGTCAGCGAATCATTGTGATAGAATGCGCCGGCCTGAAGAGATGTTGCTAATGAAAGTCCGCCCACTCCTTTAAACCCACAAAAAAAAGGGGGGGTGCGATAATTCATATAACTGTAATCATTTAGACAGATTGTGGTATAGCCCATTTTTTTAATGTAAAAGGGGAGCAATAGAGGTGTTCTGATGGTTGAAAAATAGTAGTCTTCTTTTTTTCTCCCGTTTTTATCTGTCCATTCAATTGGATAATTTATAACCGAACCAGTTGGATCAGTACCTAAAAAATAATTTTCATCTAAATTCACGTATTCTTTAGGCACACGCAATTTGATCTTTCTGCCGAACAAACCGATATTCACTTGCATGTTCTCCATTAAAAAAACATCCGGATAATATTGCGGAATAACACGGATTATAGTATCCTTTGTAAATATTGTTTCTGAACAACCTGAGCATGGTGCATCCTGCAGTGTGAAAAATTGGAATTTGTCAAAACTACTTTTTGGCATGGTTGCAACCAAGCGTTCTTCTTTCCACCAAGAGCGACCGGTAGATTTTAATTTCCAGTTCAATCTTTGTACGGTAACTTTACCTGAAGCACCTGCAATCACATAGTAATGTTTTCTCTCTTTGAAAAGCGGAATGTTTATAGCTTCAATTTGAACATATTTCTGCTTCCCTTTTTTTATTTCACGGATATGGCAATATTCAAGTGCCTCAAAATCTACTTTAAAACATCGTGGATCTGCCTCTTTTATTTCTTCTTTCTCCTCCTCATTCACCAAAGTAGGCTCATGATAAATGATCATTTCAACTCTTCTGCTTTGCCAGTTTTCAGGTCTAACGTTTTCACCCTTTGCTAATATCCGATAGGGTATTTCATCCGTCAAAAAATTCCTGCACATTTTGTAGGTATGTTCCGCACGGCGTTCAGATAACCTGAGATTTGATCTCATATTTCCTATTGAATCTGCATAACCCACAAATAATACTGAATCAACGGATGCTGCATCATATTGGGTTGCAAGATTTCTTAAACCCGACTGATCATGATCAGAAATAATAGAACTATTGATGTCAAAATAAAAAAATAGCGTATCCTGCGCAATTGCACTACATGAACAAAAAAACCAAAACGCAATTAATTGAAATCTCATCAAATCAGCTTTAGAATGAATGTCGGAAGCGATTAAATGTAACTAATATTCAATTAAATCTCCTCTTTCATCACCTCTCTCCAATTCAGAATGGAGGTTCCGTCTGATCGTTTTTGATTTTCTTTTCCGGCATAAAGAAGTTGCGCTTTGTTGACCTTACTCAGTTTTCTCCAATAGGTTAGATTCTTGAGAAATTCTGTATTCATGGTTTGCCCTGATTTAATTTCTACGGGTAATAATTTTCCGGCTTTGTCAATGATCACATCAATTTCATATCCGGTTTTATCTCTCCAGTAAAAAAGATTTACTGCCATGCCGGCATTGGTGCGGTTCTTTGTCATTTCTGTAATCACCATAGACTCAAAAATTGCACCGCGCAACGGATGCGTAGCAAGTTGCTGTGCTGATTGTATGCCCAGCAAATTGCAGACTATTGATGTGTCGTAAAAATAGATTTTCGGTCTTTTGACTATGGTTTTATTGAAATTTTTGAAATGCGGTTTTAGTAGATAGATGATATAGCTGCTCTCCAGAATTCCAATCCAGGTTTGAATAGTTTTTACATCAACTCCTGTTTCTGTAGCCATGGCCGTACTATTGAGTTCCTGACCGTTTCTGCCTGCCAGCAAACGCATGAATTTTTCAAAAACAATTAAATCTGTAATATTTTTAATCTGGCGTACGTCACGTTCAATATACGTTCTGATATAATTCGGGCACCAATCAGCTGGCGGAATTTTTTGATCATATACCGGGGGGTAAAATCCCTTAAACATCAGCTCGTCATCTGATGAGGGTAGTACCTTGCCTTTTTTTAATTCAGCAAGCGAAAACGGCAGTAATTGCAAATACCCAACACGACCAGCCAAAGATTGTGAAATGGATTGCTGCAACAAAAAGTTATTTGAACCCGTAAGTATAAATTGTCCTTTGGTTTTTGAACTATCCAACACTTCCTGCAAATAAGAAAATATTTCCGGTGTTCTTTGCACTTCATCCAGTATTGCTCCATCCGGATATGTTGCTAAAAATCCACGCGGATCACTCAGGGCAAAATTCCGGGTGTCAGGGTTTTCAAGCGATACATACTTCTTGTTTTTAAAAACCTGTTTTACCAAAGTCGTTTTGCCTGATTGGCGTGCGCCAATAACAGCAATTGCTTTGAATTTTCTACTCAAATCTTTTAATTTTTCTATCGCCTGACGCTGGATCATGATTACAAATATATGTCTTTTTATGGAATCACACTCCATTTTTTTCCATTTTATTGATTTTGCTCAATCACTTAAAGCAACATGATATCACAGATAATTTGACATCCCACAGATAAAATAGCGGTAGAAAAGTCATGCTCTGCTCAACCGGTTTCACCCCAACCTACGATGATCTACAAGACAACCTAATAATAAGATTTAAACTCAAATTCTGCCAATCCGTCACAATTATTTTTTAGGTTCACTATTTGCTCAACTCGGTTTCATGTTTCAATCTCACATCTCCCGAATTGCATTTCGCATTGCGCTTACCATGTTGTTTGTAATGTGGATGGTTTATTTGATTGATGTGGGTTTTGAATTGCACTTATATAAATATGGAATTCTACCGAGAAAGACAGAAGGGTTAGTTGGAATTATTGCGGCGCCATTTTTACATAGCCCGGTTGATTTTGGGCATATCTTCAACAATTCCATTCCTGCATTTGTTCTCACCTGGTTGCTGTTCTATCATTACCGTACCATTGCAACACAGGTTTTTCTTTTGATCTTTTTTTTAACCGGAATTTCTATGTGGATGCTCGCAAGAGACTCTTATCATATAGGTATGAGTGGGGTAATTTATGGTCTTACTTCTTTTCTGGTGCTAAGTGGATTTTTTAGAAAAAATATGCGCGTTGCTGCAGTTTCTCTTTTTGTCATTTTTATTTATGGTAGTATGATCTGGGGAATTTTTCCAACTGCCGTAAATATTTCTTGGGAAGGGCATGCACTTGGATTTTTTTCAGGAATTATTCTTGCTGTCATCTATAAAAACAAAGGACCTCAGCCACAGAAATTACTCTATGAAATTCAAGAAGAACAAGGCATTGAACCTGAAGATGAATATTGGAAAATTGATGATGAAAAACCTGAAAACTCAACACCTGAAATAACTGAAGAAAATCCAATACCGCCCCTTCAGCATGATCCTTTGATTATTCAGTACATCTATAAGAAAAAAGAAACGGAAGGTGATTTGGATTCTGAAAAATAAGTTCTAATCTAAAAATACGTCTACAACGTATTCAACACCTGCTCTTTTATTTTTTCTAATTCATCTTTCATTTGCACTACAATTTTTTGCATTTCAGAATGATATGATTTAGAACCAAGGGTATTTATTTCACGACCAATTTCTTGTGTGATAAAACCCAATTTTCTACCCTGAGATGTTGGCTCAGCAAGCGTTTGCATAAAGTAATCCAAATGCTGTTCAAGACGATGTTTCTCTTCAGCAATGTCTATTTTTTCAATGTAATAAATGAGTTCTTGTTCAAATCTGTTTTTATCTACTTTGGCTCCACCAATAAATTCTTCAAGATTTGTTTCAATACGTGATTTGATTCCCGCAATGCGCGCAGACTCATATTTTGGAATTTCAAGAAATAGTCTTCGGATATTATCAATGCGGGTACTGAATTCTTTTTCTAACCCTTGTCCTTCATTTTTTCTAAATGAACGATGTTGCTCCAACGCCTGATCAACCAGGTTTGCAATAAAACTCCACTCTTCGTCATTGAGTTCTTGCATTTGATTGGCAAAAATATCAGGCATGCGCAAAATTAAACTCATAGGGTCATGCAGATTGACTCCAATTTTTTTACTTGTTTTCTCTAAATCCTGATAATACATGGTCGCAAGTTCCTGATTAATGATTCCGCTTCCCAGATCTCCGCTGTTTTCAATAGTAACAAAACAATCAATTTTACCTCGGTCTAGTGCAGTACCAATTTTCTTGCGCAAATCAATTTCTTTCTCTTTATAGACCGATGAAAGGCGCAGAAATAAATCAAGACTCTTGCTGTTGAGTGATTTGATTTCAACGGTAATTTTTTTCTGGTGAAACGTTCCGGACGCCTTTCCGAAACCGGTCATGGATTCAAGCATAATCTTTCTATTGAGTCTCAAAAGTACAAAATATAAACAAGCATGAAGAAATCAAAGTAGAATGAGCAATAATAGATAATTTTATATTTGAAATTCACATTCCTACATTGTAGGCTCAGGTCGCGACCTGAACCTACAACGTAGAAAAAAAGAGGGATAGAAATCATCCATCCCTCTTCGTAAAAAATCAAACAGTTAATCAGAATTCAAGCGAACTCACAAATTGTAAATCAGAAACATTTGAATAATTATATTGATAGATACCATGCTCAGCAATCAACACAGCGTATCCGTTGTTCAAAATAATATCTTGCGCGTTAATTCCGGGATGAGTATACAACAAGTTTTCGCCGCAATCTTTTGGATTTGATGCGTCAAATATTTTTAATCCATCCGTACCATCACATAGGAAAAGTAAATTGTTATCAACTGCTAACCCGTGTGGATTATTCATGTCATAATTTCTTTTCACCATTGGAAAATATTTATTGCTGATATCTACTACCTGCAATTCGTTGATGTCTCCCCCACACTCAGTTCCGGTACGCAGTGTTACAAAAGCATAATCACCTTCAACAAAAACCGGATCACATGATTGTACGTGTTCAATTTCAGAAATTTCTTCAGGACTTGAAGGCGCATTTTTTGCATTGTAAATCACCATACCGGTAGTTGTTCCCATATACAAGTATCCGTCTTTTTCAAAGAGTGTTTCGCAATCTCTCCATGTTGGTCGGCTTGCAAGGAATGATGGACTTTCAGGAGATGAAATATTGAAACTTACCAAATGATCATCATCCACTGCGTAGAGATAATTATCATAAATAGTGAATTTACTCATTGAACCTGATAAGGTAGTAGGCACAGAACTTGCGCTTTTAGTAGTCATTTCAGTTTGTTCACAATCTGCACAATCAGACACAAAAAATTTTGCACCCCAGCCTGATACATCTTTTGTTTTTTCAATTTTCCAGCCAATTACAACTCCTCTATCTTTATGTACATCTGCAACCGGATAAGCATCATCAGTGGCTGGTGTAGCATAAGCAAAAACATCAGCAATCCGGTTTACCAATTTCGGATCTTGAATAGTTGAAATATCTATCACCAACAAATCAATAAAACTATTAGCATAGAGGTAATGATCTTTCACCGCCATTTGCGTGTTGCCGGGAATATTCATGAAACCCTCAACAATTGGGTTTGCAGGATTTGAATTGTTAATTACGTGGATTCCTTTATCTTCTTCAGATAAAAAAATGTAATTGTTGTACACATAAATATTGCCCGCACCTTGAATAGCTACATCTTTTTCAAACGTGAATGATTCACGAAATGCAGCATAATCCATATAAATGGGAACATTGGCGTAAACTTCTTTATCGCGATATTTCTGACAACCGCTCAATAAAGCAACACCGAAAACAGAGAGAAGTAATGTTTTTTTCATAGTTGTAATTTTTAGAGAGTAACCAACTAAATTTTTTGCGTTTTTAATTGGATATTATTCAAGTCGCAAATCTTATGCCATAAACAGTTTGCAATGGGTCAGGCTATACGGTTTAGGACGACATTCTTCAATTCTAAACCGTTTAGGCTTTTAACTAAAAATTAACAGGGAAGCCTTTTGAATTAACTCCATGGCTCGATTATACACTAAATTTTTTCAAATTGTTCTGATGGTTTGGTATGAATCCTATTTAGTTTTGTGTCTATTTCAGCGTTGAAAATACTGTGTTGTTGATCCAATTCAATTGCATTCCTCCATACGTCACACATGAGTTGAACACAAACTTGGGGATGCAGAACAATGTGCGAGAGAGAGAATTTACACAAACGCGTACACATAACAGCAAAATATCGTATTTTTGATTTGTGAGGTTAATAGAACAAAACATGGATCAAATTAATGCGCTCTGCCTTAAGCATAAGGTGGCAAAACTATTCGCTTTTGGATCTGTTTTAACTAGTTCATTTAACAATAAAAGCGACATTGATTTAATTGTGGATTTCTCAAGTATAAACCCACATGATTATGCTGATAATTATTTTGATTTGAAAATGTCATTAGAAAAAATTTTCAATAGAAACGTTGACTTGTTAGAGAATCAAGCGCTTAAAAATCCGTATCTCAGAAAATCCATTGATGAAACAAAAAAGTTAATCTATGGATAATCAAATTAAAGCGCTGCTTTATGATATACTACAGTCAATTCATGAAATAGAAAGCTACTTTGCTGATAGACCAAAAACTTTTGAGTTTTATCAAGCCGATATTAAAACCAAAAGGGCTATCGAAAGAGATCTGGAAATCATAGGTGAAGCCGCGAACAGAATATTAAAAAAAGACAAGAATTTTAATCTGGAAAATGCACAGAAAATTGTTGGAACCAGAAATAGAATAATTCATGGTTATGATACCATCTCAGATGAACTCATCTGGAGCATTATCATCAACCATATCCCAAAATTAAAATCAGAAGTTACCGTGCTTCTCAAAGAATAATTTCAGCCAACCCCCAATTGGCTCAGGCAGCGCACAAGTTTTGGCTAAACAACTCCATTATAAATTATGAATATCCAACTGACGCATGGCGCCGTACCATTTGATGATTGTTTCACCAACACCCGGCACATTTACGTGAATCAAATACACGCCACTTGCAATCGGAATACCGACGTGATTTACCAAGTTCCAATCAATAAATGAAAGTTCATTGTCTTTGTCAAAGCGTTTGACCAATTGCCCGCTCATGTTGAAAATAGTGATTGCACATACCTCAGGTAAGTTGGTGATACGCACTCTATTTTCTACTCCACTTTTTTCATAAGATGAGTACGCGTAATATGGGTTAGGAACAACTTTAATTCTGCTCAATGATTCAATGGCTGTTTGATTTTGATCAGTGAGGGTTTGTAATCCGTTAGTAGAAAAACGATATGCAGGAAGACCATCATTTATACCGGTGAAATTTTTTTCCTGATAAGGATGCTCAACACGCAAACTGATTCTCACGTCAGTTTCAAGCAAATCATGTCCGGGCATCACGATTGGCATCATAATCCACTGGCAATTTTTCCATGCTTTAATGTAGGATGATGCCGTTTCATTTTGTAGTTGCGCGTAAAGCCATTCTCCCTCATCATAAACCGGCATATCACTACCGCCAACATCAACGCCAAAAACATAAATGGCATGACTGCCACCAAAAAGTGGTTCTCCTATATTATCAAAAAATTCATCTGTTGGGTTCCACATCATATCTTCTCCGTTTGATCCATTGAGCCACGAATTTTCACCAAATGCCATGTTGAGGCGCTGACCTGTTTCAACATCAATCGCGTAACCGGGAAACCAACCCATACCTGTTCCGCTTTCTTGATTTCCATTTTGATCAACCGAATTTGAATAACGCAGTTTGCAAATAGATGAGCCTCCATAAGCCTGACCTGAAACATGACAAGTCTCAATCACCGGACAACGGGTCCATTTTGATTTATCTGCTGTGATCACAATGTCTACACCATGCACATCTGCAAAACTGGTTTGATTTTGTGCAACAGCCGGCGTAAACCAAGATGTTGGATTCACCTCTGTATCATAAGACACATCAGGATATCCAAGTGGCATACCAATGAATTCAGACCCTACCAGTTTAAAGGGCGCCACAGTGCCGCCCAACAATTTTTCATAGTTTTCATCTGCGTCCAAATTTTTGTCTTTGTAGTAACATGGATTGTACAACTCACCTCCAATACATTCATCATCTTGCGGAATGTAGGTGCCTGACCTAATCCAGTTTGTTGGATAATATTGATCATCATCCGGCACCCCCATCAACCACCGCTTTGATGAGTCTGCAAATTCTATGCGCGCATCAATGGGTTTTGTTTTCCAATTCATGTAAGACATATTTCCATCTTCATAAGCAATTTGTTCTATTGAAACTGAAATACCCCATTCAGGAATTATTTGCTCATTAGCAAAATGAATTGGATGATCAGAATGAATAGTATCTGTTGTACCGCTTTGAATAATGTACCAATTGGCAGAATCTAAATCTCCGGATGCATCATGCTGAAAATATAATTCAAAATCAGCCGCAGGTAAATTCAGCGGATCAATCACCGTAATTTTAACCGGACCCGCACCGGTGGTATAACTCAGTTCATTCACTTGATTATTTTCTAAAATTTCAGCTTCTGACTCTGGTGTGATATTCGTCCATAAACCACCGTTTCCCCAACCATCAATGCGTGTTACAGGCAATTCATATCCATAAGGCACGCTAAAAATTGTTCCTCCATTTTCTGATGCAGGATGATGTGGCATGGCTTCATATACTTTAATTTCTCCAATGGATGCTTTTCTACTTGCGAGATAAGGAATTTTTTGTCCGTTCAGATAAAGAGGATCTGTTGGATCATATTTTTTAAATTGATTTGAAGCATACGCGATCACCATGTAATAATAGGTTTTGAAATTCACCAGAGTTCGGTCTCCGGTAGCAAACAAATCTTCTGTTACATTAAATGAATGACGAATTCCTTCATTGTTTCCATCAACCATTACGGTAGGAATTGAAGCGCCCATATCACTATCATAGGTATAGTTTACCAATTTTGAAATAGTATCTTTTACATCACATTGAAAAACCAAACGCGCCAAACTCAAGTCACCCAAATCAGTAGAAGACACATCATCATTCAACAACTGATAAACCTGATATCCTTGAAAACGGTAATAATTATCAAAGTTTGGATCATTG